>CABQZS010000097.1 GCA_902468695.1 uncultured Collinsella sp. | reverse complement strand
CTAAGCCCCATCGCGCCGAGAGTACTGCGGGGTCAGCCCGTGGGAGGCCAGGGCGCCGCTGACCGGTGGACGGCACCGAGCCGTCGCAACGGACTGAAGAAGGGGGAGGCCTCGCGGCCTCCCCCTTTTTTTGCGTTTGCGTGGCATAAATGACTCATTTACGCCAGACGATTTAATTCTTTTTGGTATTGAGCTTTTATTTAAAGAAAATAAAACGAATAACAAGGGTAACTGCTATGGCCGCAATGATCAAAAGCAAGATTGCCAGTCGATGTTGCTTGCGTCGTTTACTTGACGAAACGAAGATTGATTTTCCTTGTTTTGGCGTCTCGAGATAACGAGCCGAATGCGTTAAGGTTTGCTTAGGTCGGGGACCTCTTTGCTGCCGAGTTATGGGCGTTTTCGTCGGGTCGTCATTGCTTGCGCTGTTTTTTGATAACGGTGCATCTTTCAGATATACAGGGTCTCCCGAGGCGACGCCCATATGTTTACGTCCCGTTTGGGCATCCTCGAGCGTTTGATATCGATTTCTCGTCACATACTCGGGCTCAGGGTCATTAATGGGCTCTTGCGAGATGTGGGGGCGATGGAACCGTGGCGGCTGCGTGGAAGTTTCTTCCCCCTGCGTCTGCATAAACATTTTGTTCTGGTTCTGGTCGTCCATGATGCCCTTTAGCTCGTTACCAATAACGTGTACGCGCTCATTGTAAGCCCCTTGTTATTTGTAGCTGCGAACATACTTGTTATTTAGGCTCTGGTTCAAAGAACCTTAACCTTATTAAAACCTGAGTCACACACACTTAGATATGTTTATAGTACTGGACTCAAAAAACTTTATAGTCGATGTATATATAAGCACTGTGTGGGCATATATAAGAGTGTCAAAAGAAGTCCCAGTCACCTAGAAGATGGCTCGGCAGTCCTAAAAGGAGTGGTAAACATGGCAAGCATGGTTCCTTATCGTTCGGTTTTTGGCGTTCGTCCTTCTGCTAGCTCGTTGTTCGATCTGTTTGATGATATGACCGACCTTGCAAACAACTCGATTGCTTCCAAGGCGTTTCCCGTTGACGTTGAGGATAAAGGCGACGGCTATGAGGTCAAGGCCTATCTGACCGGCGTCGCCAAGGACGATATCGATGTCGAGCTCAATGAGGGCCGTCTGTCCATTAGCGTGAATGTCGAGGAAGACGAGGAGAACGAGGGCAAGAACTTCCTGCAGAAGGAGTTCAGCTCGTACAGCGCGACGCGTGGCGTGTATCTAAAGGACGCTTCGAGCGAGGGCCTCTCGGCTAAGTACGCTGACGGCATCCTGACCGTTACGGTTCCCAAGATCGTCGAGAAGAAGAACGTTACGAAGATCTCCATCGACTAACTTCGTTGGTGTTCTGCGCTATGAAAAGACAGCAAAAGGGGCTGGGAAGCGATTCTCGGCCCCTTTTGCTGTCTAGGACAGTCTATTGAATGGTTGCCGGCTGATACTGACTCGCAGGGCGTATCGAGAGTTTTCGCGATCCTTGGAGAAGGGTTGCGGAGCTGCCGACCTCGTCATCCAGGGTTGCGGCCAGAGCTTTGGCATAGCTTTTGACGGTAAGGCTCGGACGATTGTTATCTTGGCTGATATGCATGGCAATGAGCTGTTCGGTGCGATCGGTAACAAGTTCGCGCGCGGCTTCGGCGGCTTGGCCATTGGAGAGGTGTCCCCTTGCAGACAGGATGCGCTCCTGAAGAAAGCGGGGATATTCTCCCTCGCGCAGCATGGTCACATCATGGTTGCTCTCGAGCGCGAGGACTCGACAATCTTTGAGGGTGTTCATGGCTTGGCTCGATAGCTCTCCGGTGTCGGTGGCAAAGCCGATGGAATCATCGAGGGCGTCGAATCGATAACCGACTGGATTGATGACATCGTGTGATGTTGAGTAGGTTTGCACGTGGATGCCGGCAATGGATAGGGCGTCGCCGGGATCGAATTCCTCGACAGGCAGATGCGAAAGATTTTCTTTGTTCGAAAGAGTGCCCCTGCTGGCAAAGAGGGGGCCGTGCCAGTGCTTGCACCAGACATCGAGGCCCTTGATGTGATCGCTATGCTCATGAGTAATGAGAAGAGCCGAGACGTTGTCTGTCGAGAGCCCCAGTTCTGCCATGCGCTTTAATGTCTCGCGGCGAGACAGTCCGTCATCGACCATAATGAGCCCCTGCGGGCCCTCGATGAGTGCGCAGTTGCCTTTAGAGCCACTGCCGAGGATATGAAGGTGCAGGCAAGACATAAGATTCCAAAGGATACAATGGGTGCGGACGAATAAAGGAGGAAGCGAATGCCAACGGTATCACAGCATTACGGACACCATGCCGTGCCTGGGGCAGTCGATGAGACCCGGACGAGGCAGCAGGCAGCTCCTGTCGTGCTCATGGTATCAGGCGGCGCGGACTCGACGGCACTGCTTCTTATGGCGTGCACATCAAAGCTGGATATCCAAGACGGACGCGGTGTAGCCCCCATTGCTCGCGAGCGCCTGCATGTGCTGCATGTAAACCATCATCTGCGCGGCAAGGCGTCCGATGGCGACGAGGCCTTTGTGCGTGAGCTCTGCGCGAAATATGGTTTACCGCTGTGCGTGGAGCACGCTTATTTTGATGGGGAGTCGGGCAATATTGAGGCCGCGGCCCGCGAGGTGCGCTATGCCGCGGCGCGGAGGTATGTTCGCGAACTCTGCGCCCAGACGGGGGCACCGCGAACGGCGGCTCGTATCTGCACCGCGCACACGTCTTCGGATCGCGCGGAAACGTTTTTGATGAACGCGATTAAGGGTTCGGGGCCCGCTGGTCTATCGAGCATTCCTCGCCGGAGGAATATCGTGGTGCGTCCCTTGCTCGACCTAACTCATGGCGAGCTCGTGGGCTATCTACAGGTACATGGTCAGCCGTGGCGTGAAGACGAGAGCAATGAGGATATCTCGTATCTGCGAAACTACGTGCGCCATCGGGTAATGCCAGTGGTGGCACAGCGTAATGCGAGCGTGTGCAAGACGATTGGCGCCGCCTGTGAGATCTTGGGTGACGAAGATGCGTTTCTATCCCAGCTGTCGGCACAGGCGTTTCGAAGCTGCCTGCGCAAGGAGGCGGCGGGCGCGCTAGTGCTCGATGCCAGACGCCTTGCTGCGGCCGAGGTGGTAATCGCGCGGCGCATCGTGCGACTGGCGATCAAACGCATCGATCCGGGCGCTCGTCCAGAGATGCGACATGTGGAGCGAGTCCTTTCCTGCGTTGCCGAAGGCACAGGCTCGGTCACGCTTCCGGCGGGAATTGACGCGCGCGTCGAGTTTGGCATGCTAGCGTTTAAGGCGCCGGCGGCTCGTGAGGGGCTGGTTGCGGACTGGATTACCATACCCGGTCGTTTGCCGTTGGGCGGGGGGCGCATGCTGGTCGCAGAGCCGATGGCCGTTGAGCCGGGATGCGATATCGTGCGCCGCGCCCGTGAGCTTGCGGCTGCCGGGGAAGTGACAGCTTTGGTAGACGCGGCTGCCCTGGGTTTTGCCGACAGCGATAGTGAGCGGATCCTGGCGGGCTCACGTGGCGAGATCCCTGCAGAGGCGCGATTGGCGCGCCTGTGGGTGGACGGTCCCGCACCGGGAGACGTGATGTGCCCGTTAGGAATGAGTGGCCGAAGCAAGAAGGTATCCGACTTGCTAGGCGAGGCTCGCATTCCCGTTTCCGAGCGCGCCGGCGTGCCCGTGGTGAGGACGGCGCCGGGAGGTGCCGTGGTGTGGGTCGCCGGAGTTCGCGCGGACGAACGTTTTAAATGCACGGCGGCGACGCGTGTGGCTTATCTGCTTCGCGTGGTTGACGCGGATTAGCCCCTCGCACCAGCTGTTCTGTGCGGCGTTGACGGTATTCCCGCGCTGATGGTGCGCGGGCTGGAAAATATACCCCGTGCGCTGCTAGAATGTGTAGTTCGCGTCCATACGGCGGTGTGTGGGCGATTAAGCACAAGAAAGGGTTGTCATGGCTTCTCAACATCCGGATATCGAGAAGGTTCTGTTTACGCAGGAGGATATCGACGGCATCGTTTCTCGCCTGGGCGAGGAGATCACTCGCGACTACGCGGGTAAGGATCTGGTGCTGATCGCGGTTCTGCGCGGTGCCGTTGTCTTTATGGGCGACCTGATGCGTAAGATCGAGCTGCCGACCAACATCGATTTCATGGCTGTTTCGAGCTATGGCGACGGTGTGAAGTCCTCGGGTATCGTGCGTATCATTAAGGACCTGGATATCGACATCCGCGGTCGCGACGTGCTGATCGTCGAGGACATTCTGGACTCGGGCCTGACGCTCAAGTATCTGATGAAGAACCTCGAGAGCCGCAAGCCCGCTTCTCTGGAGGTCGCCGCCTTCCTGTGGAAGGACGTTGAGGACCGCGTCTCGGCCATCACGCCCAAGTATGTTGGAACCCATTGCCCCGATGCCTTTGTGGTGGGCTACGGCCTCGACTATGCCGAGCGCTATCGCAACCTTCCGTATCTGGGCATTTTGAAACCGGAGGTTTATTCGTAAGATGCCCGACGACCGTAACGACAACAATTCCCAGACTCCCCGGGAGCCTAAGATCCCGGGGATGCCCGGAGGCAAGAAGCCCACGCGTACGGGCTGGCTGTATTTTATTTTGGCTTGCGCGCTTCTGGGCTACGCCTTCTTTAACATGGGCTCCGGCTTTGCCAATTCCAGCAATACCGTTAAGCTCGCGACGAGCGAGATGGTGAGCGCCATCAAGCAGGATCGCGTCGAAGATCTGACCTATACGGTTCAAGACGGAAGCGTGACGGGTCATTACTGGAAGACGAAGAAGGACAAGGGCGATACGAGCGAGCTCAAGAGCTTCTCTTCGACCTATGTCGGCTCCGATTCGCTTGCCGAGCTCATGGCGGAGCACCCCGATACCAAGTACATCGTCAACACCAACGATCCCGATTTTTGGGGCGACTTGGCGATGAGTGTGCTTCCGACGATCGCCCTTATCGCCATCATGTTCTACTTTATGCGCCAGATGATGGGCGCCAACAACAGGAACATGCAGTTTGGCAAGACCAACGCCAAGACCAACGAGGCCACACGCCCCAAGGTCAAGTTTGAAGACGTTGCCGGCGTGGACGAGGCAGTCGAGGAGCTCGAGGAGATCCGTGACTTTTTGAGCGATCCGGATCGCTATCGCAAGCTGGGTGCCAAGATCCCGCGTGGCGTGTTGCTGGTTGGCCCTCCGGGCACCGGTAAAACGCTGCTGGCCAAGGCCGTTGCCGGCGAGGCGGGCGTGCCGTTCTTTAGCATCTCGGGTTCCGACTTTGTCGAGATGTTCGTAGGTGTCGGCGCCAGCCGTGTGCGTGACCTCTTTAAGGAGGCCAAGTCCCAGGCTCCGTCGATCATCTTCATCGATGAGATCGATGCCGTGGGACGTCAGCGCGGAGCAGGTTTGGGCGGCGGTCACGACGAGCGCGAGCAGACGCTCAACCAGCTGCTGGTCGAGATGGACGGTTTTGAGGAGAGCGAGTCGGTCATCCTGATCGCTGCGACTAACCGTCCTGACATCCTGGATCCGGCATTGCTGCGTCCCGGTCGTTTTGACCGTCAGGTTACGGTCGACCGTCCGGATGTGAAGGGCCGCGAGCAGATCTTGCGCGTGCATGCCGAGAACAAGCCGATGGACGAGGACGTTAAGTTTGAGAAGCTCGCCCAGATGACCGTTGGCTTCACCGGCGCCGATCTGGCAAATCTGCTCAACGAGTCTGCGCTGCTGGCCGCTCGCCGTCATCGTTCCGTGATCTCGATGGACGAGGTCGAGGAATCGATGGAGCGCGTGATTGCCGGACCGCAGCGCAAGGGTCGCGTGATGACCGAGGCCGAGCGCACCACGATTGCCTACCACGAGAGCGGTCACGCCCTGGTGGGCCACATCCTGGAGCACTCCGATCCGGTCCACAAGATCTCGATCGTCAGCCGCGGTCAGGCGCTGGGCTACACGCTGCAGCTTCCGCAGGAGGACCACTTCCTCAAGACCAAGAACGAGATGCTCGACGAGCTTGCCGTGTTCTTGGGCGGTCGTGTTGCCGAGGAACTCATGTGCGACGATATCACGTCGGGCGCGAGTAACGATCTGGAGCGCGCGACCAAGATGGCACGCGAGATGGTCACGCGCCTGGGCATGAGCGAGGAACTGGGCACGCAAGTGTTTGGCGAGGCGCAGCACCAGGTATTCCTGGGACGCGATTACGCCGATCACCAGGATTACTCCGAGGAGACGGCGCGTCGCATCGACATCGAGGTTCAGCGCATCATGCGCGAGGCCCATCGCCGTGCGGTCGAGATTTTGGATGCTCGTCGCGATCAGCTCGACCTGATGGCGAAGGTGCTGCTTGAGCGTGAGACCGTCGAAGGCGACGCCGTGAACGCCCTGCTCGACAATGAGTGGGATGCCTACCTTGAGCGCGAGGGCGATATCCTGGCGGCCAAGGAGGAGCGCAATGCCAAGGCGGCCGGTATGCCGACCAAGAAGCGTGCGCCTCGTATGAGCGAGGAGGAGCTGGCGGCTGATGCCGCAGCCTTTGCGCAGGCGGCCATGCGGGAGGATGCAGAAGCCGCATCCGAGACTGCCGATGATGCCGGTGCCGACACCGACGCCGACAAATAGTCTTTGTGGTGAAAGCCTCCGCGGGGAAACCTGCGGAGGCTTTTTCTTTTGAGCGATATGGGGCCATCTGTTGATTGGGGACAGACTTAAATGAGCGTTTTCACGCATTTAAGTCTGTCCCCAATCAACATTGCTGCGGCACTTTGCCCGACTAAAGCGTACAATACCGCCTATGCGAAAGGGGAACAGATGATCAATGAAACTATGTATGCTCGCGGTGCGGAAAGCTCCATCATCCGCGAGATCTTTAGCTATGGTCTTGAGCGCAAGGCACAGATCGGTGCGGAGAACGTATTCGATTTTTCGCTGGGCAACCCAAGTGTTCCGGCGCCGGCTGCCGTGGCGGAGTCCATTAAGAAGGCCCTGGAGCTGCCGAGTGACCAGCTGCACGGATACACGCCCGCACCGGGCCTGCCGCAGTGCCGTACCGCCGTGGCTGAGTCGCTCAACCGCCGCTTTGGTACGAGTTATGAGGGCAAGGATGTCTTTATGACCGTGGGCGCCGCGGCTTCGCTCACCTGCACGCTCAACGCCGTTACGAACCCGGGCGATGAGGTTATCGTCATTGCGCCGTATTTTCCGGAGTATCGCGTGTGGATTGAGAAGGCCGGCTGCACGTGTGTCGAGGCGCTCGCCGATGAAGACACGTTCCAGCTGAGCGTGGATAACGTGCTCAAGGCGATTACCGATAAGACGGCTGCCGTCATTATCGACTCACCCAACAACCCGACCGGCGCCGTGTATACGTGCGATACCCTGACGCGACTGGCCAATGTTTTACGCGAGGTCAACGCCAAGCGCGATCCCGAGAACCCGATTATGCTCATCTCGGATGAGCCGTATCGCGAGATTGTCTATGGCGCCGAGGTGCCTTGGGTGGCCTCGATCTACGAGAACACCGTGGTTTGCTACTCGTATTCTAAGTCGCTGTCGCTGCCGGGCGAGCGCGTGGGGTGGATCCTGGTTCCCAATACGAATCCTCAGGCGGCTCGTCTAATGCCCGCCGTTGCCGGTGCCGCCCGTACGCTGGGCTTCGTGTGCGCGCCGGCGCTCTTCCAGCGCGTAATTATCGACTGCATCGATGAGCCGAGTGACGTTGAGGCCTATGCACGCAACCGCACGGCGCTTACCAGTGCATTGGCGGAGTACGGCTACACGTATGTTGAGCCGGATGGCGCGTTCTACCTGTGGGTGAAGGCGCTGGAGCCCGATGCGAACGCCTTCTGCGAGCGCGCGAAGAAGTACGAACTGCTCGCGGTGCCCTCGGACAGCTTTGGCATGCCGGGTTGGTTCCGCTTGGGCTACTGCGTGAGCTACGAGACTATCGTCAACTCACTGCCCGCCTGGAAGCAGCTGGCCGACGAGTATCGTTAAAAGTAAAGCGCTCTGCTTATAATGTTTTACGTGAAACGGGGTTTGGTTTTAAGCCAGACCCCGTTGTCATGGACGTTGTGTCGTTGGGATGGAGCGGTTTTACGACCATCGAATGCTATGCGTACAATGAATATACGCGACGGCCATACTGGACAAGGAGACCTGATGCCCTACCTTCTTTCTTGTGATATTCATACTCATACGTTGTTCTCCGCGCATGCGTACTCAACTATTGAGGAGAATGTGTACTGGGCGGCGGAACGTGGCCTGCAGGTGCTCGGATCTGCCGACCATCTGAGCTCGATGGTTACGGCTTGCCCCAACGACCTGCGCAGTTTCCAGTTCTTTATTAACCAGGATATCTGGCCGCGCATTTGGAGCGGCGTGCTGGTGCTCCGCGGCGCCGAGGCCGATATCGTTTCGCTGGACGGAAGCTTGTTTGGCGAGGACATTCCCGTTTCGTTCGATATTGCCGGCGATTCGTACAGTCACCAGCATTCGCTGTTCGGATTGGTGACGCGCAATTTGGATTATTTGGTGGCAAGCGTGCATAATCCGCAGTTTGCCGAAGGCGCGACGCTCGCCCAAACAACCCAGATGTATATCAATGCCCTGGAGCACCCCAAGGTGTTCATGCTTGGGCATACGGGTCGTTCGGGCGTGCCGTTCGATATCGATGAGGTGCTGCTGGCGGCCAAAGCCAAGCACAAGATCATTGAGATCAACAACCATAGTCTTGAGCATGGCACGGATGCCGAGCATTGGAACGCGTGTCGCAAGATTGCCGAGCGCTGCGCCGAGCTGGGCGTGGGTATTGGTGTGTCGACCGATGCCCACATTGGTATGGCCATTGGCAAGCTCGAGCACGCCCGCAAGTTGCTCGACGAGATTCACTTCCCGCTGGACCTGATCGTGACGCGCGATCGCGAGACGCTGCTGCACGAGATGGCGGCAGCCGGCGTGTGCGACCTGCGCAAGGGGATGTAACGAGACTCATATGCCCAATGAAAGGGGGCGGTCCAGGCGGGCCGCCCCCTTTCCCGTGCCGGAGAATTAGCGGCGCTCGAGGACCGCTACTGTTTCGGTGTGGTCGGTGTGGGGGAACATGTCGACCGGTGTGATCTTGAGCAGGCGATAGCCTCCGTCGAGGAGTTGGTGCAGGTCGCGCTCTTGGGTCACGGGGTTGCAGCTGATATAGGTGATGCGGCGCGGCTTAAGTGAGCAGGCGGCCTCGAGGAACTCGGGGGTAGAGCCGGCACGCGGCGGATCGATGGAAAGGACGTCAACGCGCTCGTTGTTATCGGCAGCGTCCAGGATGTAATCGGTGGCGTCGTCGGCCATAAACCAAGCGCTGCGGGTGAGGCCGTTGAGCTCGGCATTGCGACGTGCGTCGGCAATGCCCGCCGGGTTGCGCTCCACGCCGAGCAGCATAATGCCGACACCTCTGTCCTGGGCATCCTTCGCGGCGCACAGACCGATGGTGCCGCTGCCGCAGTATGCGTCCATAAGAATGTCACCCTGCTGCAGGTCCATGCCGTCAATCGCGAGCTGATAGAGCAGCTCGGTCTGCTGCGGATTGGTCTGATAGAACGCGGTAGGGGAGATATCGAATTCGCAACCGAGCAGCTGGTCGCGCATGCACTCGGCGCCATAGACGATACGAGTCTCCTCACCCAAGATGGCGTTACCGGGACGGCCATTGATATTTTGGGCAACGGTGACGATATGCGGATCGAGCGCCGCGACGGCCTCAAAGAACTCTTGCGCATGCGGTAAGTCACGCTGGGCGGTCACGAGCGTAACCATGACCTGGTCTGTACGCCAACCGCAGCGGACGACGGCATAGCGAAGCAAACCAAGATGCTTGTCCTCATTAAAGGCGGGAATATGCAGCCGCTCAGCTTCGCGTGCGATGCCGTTGAGAATCTGACGGGCACCCGGCGCCTCGACAGGACATTCGGGCACGGCAACGATCTTGTGCGTGCCGCGCTCAAAGAAACCGCAGCGGACAGCGCCCTCCTTGCCGGGAGCAAAGGGAGTGGCAGCCTTATGACGAAAGCCACGCGGCGCAGGATATTTACCCGGGTCGCCCAGGGTGACGCCCATACCGCGAATAGGATCAACGGCGATACCCTCACGCTCACAAAGCGAAGCAAAAAGCTCATCCATAGCAGCCTGCTTAGCTGCCAACTGCTTTTTATAAGGACGATTGAGCGCCGTGCACCCACCGCAAGATTTCATGATCGAACAGGGAGACTTGGGGTCCACAGCCTTACGTGCAGACGAAACCGGATCTTTATGCGGGCGCTTGGAGTGAGCCTGGGACGCCTTATCCCCGCTCCGACGAGAGCCGGGACGCTTGGCCTTAGCCTTGCCCTTGACCGACTTACCCTTCGCATCCTGAGACGACTTTGATTTCTTAGAAGATTTCTCCTCTTTCAACCCCTCAGCCGCCTCCACCAAAGCACGACGAGCCCTACGCTCCGCACGAGATTCTGCCATGAATTAACCCCACTAATATATAAATTTAAAGCCACAAGCATTGTACCGTGCCAAGCCAACAGACGATATGCAAGCGGTTTATTGGTATCAGTGATAGGTACAACGATGATTGCCCGCTGGGCTCCGGGGCGGGGGTTAAGTTTATCGCGAGTTCCGCACGAACAGGAGGCCACTTAATGTGGCCTCCGTCGTGAGCAGGACTGTAGAGCAGGAAACTTAACCCCCGCCCCGGAGCCCAGCGGGCAAACCCTCCCTTGTACTCCATCTCACTAAAGTGTATGATTCTGAACGTTACATGACTCACTTTACCTAACTAAAGTGCCACCAAGGGGGAATACCATGAATACCGATATGTCTCGTCGTCAGTTTGTTAGTCTAGCCGGCTCGCTCGCCACGGTGCTTGGCCTTGGTCTTGTCGGCTGCGGCGGTGGTGCCGGCAAGGGCTCCGCTGCCGGTTCTGCCGCAGCCAAGGACGTGAAGGGCGCTGCGGAGTCCAAGAAGCTCGTGGTGGGCTTTGACAAGTCCTATCCTCCGTACGGCTTTGTGGGCGATGACGGCGAGTACACGGGCTTTGATCTCGACCTTGCCAAGGCCGTTGCCGACAAGCAGGGCTGGGACGTTGAGTATGAGGCTATCGACTGGGATGCCAAGGACACGCTGCTCAACTCAGGTGCCATCAACTGCATCTGGAACGGCTTTACCATGGAGGGCCGCGAGGACGACTACACGTTCTCCGAGCCGTACATGCTTAACGAGCAGGTGCTCGTGGTCAAGAAGGACGCGGGTATCAAGAGCTGGGACGATCTTGCCGGCAAGACCGTGATTACCCAGACTGATTCCGCCGCACAGGATGTGCTCGAGGGCGACCAGAAGGATCTGGCCGCGACGTTTGCCACGCTCGATACCATCGGCGAGTACAACACGGCGTTTATGCAGCTCGAGAGTGGTGCAGTCGATGCCGTTGCCTGTGACCTCTCGATCGCCCAATATCAGCTTGCCGCCAAGCCCGATGCCTATACGCAGCTCGACAAGCCGCTGTCCAGCGAGCACTACGCCGTTGGCTTTAAGAAGGGCGACACCAAGTCCGCCGATGCCGTGACCGAATCGCTCAAGGCACTCTATGAGGACGGTACGGTCAAGGACCTCTGCGATAAATATGCAGATTACGGTCTGTCTTTCGATAATTGGGTGCTCAAGTAATGTCTATTCAGGTCATGATGCAGATGCTTGGCCAGGGATTCTTGGTCAGCTTGCAGCTGTTTGTGCTGACGCTGCTCGGGTCGATTCCGCTGGGAATTCCCGTGGCGTTTATGCGCATGAGCAAAATTGCGCCGCTCCGCTGGATTGCGCGCATCTACATTTCGGTCATGCGCGGTACGCCGCTCATGCTTCAGATGTTTGCCATCTACTTTGCCCCGTACTACGTGTTTGGCATTTCGCTCACGCCCGATTCCAAGTGGACGGCGTGCGTCGTGGCGTTCATCATCAACTATGCCGGTTACTTTGCCGAGATCTATCGCTCGGGCCTGCAGTCCATTCCGCGCGGTCAATACGAGGCTGCCGAGGTATTGGGCTACTCGCGCGTGCAGACGTTTCTGTATATCGTGATGCCGCAGGTCGCCAAGCGTATTCTGCCGGCGATGGGCAACGAGATCATCACGCTGGTCAAGGACACGTCGCTGGCGTTCGCCATCGGCGTGGGCGAGATGTTCTCGACGGCCAAGGCGCTGGTCGCCTCGCAGGTGAGCATGGTGCCGTTTGCGATTGCTGCGTTGATCTACTGGGTCTTTAACTTTGTGGTCGAGATGTTGCTGGGCGCTGCCGAAAAGAGGCTGGACTATTATCATGACTAACTCAGTGATGAAAATCGAAAGCGCACGCAAGGCGTTTGGCGGCAATGAGGTGCTCAAGGATATCTCGCTCGAGGTCAAGCGTGGCGAGGTCGTGGCGATTATCGGGCCTTCGGGCGGCGGTAAGTCCACGCTGCTGCGCTGCGCCACGCTGCTCGAGACGCTCGACGGTGGATCGCTCTCGTTTGGCGACCTTGCCGTCGCGACGGATGCGGGTTCGGGCGCGGTGTACGCAAAGGGCGATGTGCCTAAACAGGCGCGCTCGCGGTTTGGTCTGGTGTTTCAGAATTACAATCTGTTCCCGCACTATACCGTGATGAAAAACATCACCGATGCGCCGATTCGCGTGCTTAAGCGCCCGCGCGAGCAGGCGGAAGCCCGCGCACACGAGCTGATTGCGCAAATGGGGCTGACGGGCAACGAGAACAAGGTGCCCTGCGAGCTTTCGGGCGGTCAGCAGCAGCGCGTGAGTATTGCCCGCGCCCTGGCGCTCGACCCGGAAATCTTGTTCTTTGATGAGCCGACCTCGGCACTCGATCCCGAGCTGACGGCCGAGGTTCTGCGCGTCATCAAGGATCTGGCCGCGCAGAATATGACGATGGTGATCGTGACCCATGCGATGCAGTTTGCGCGCGATGTTGCCGACCGCGTGGTCTTTATGGACGGCGGTCGCATTGTCGAGGAGGGTCCGGCCGAGCAGGTTATCGATTATCCGCGCGAGCAGCGTACACGCGAGTTTCTGAGTCGTATCGAGGGATAGGCTCAGCTATTTACTCAACTGCTTATTAAGGTGAAACCGCCGCAGGTCTTATGGTCTGCGGCGGTTTTTTGCATCCGCGGGGTTCAATAATCGCCTCGCAAGCTCGCCCTCTCCTCTCGCCGCCCGTATCCATACGCGTGCCGAAAGGTCTGCATGGACAGGCGGCTGCAAGGGTAGGGTGGTGGCATAGGACATTTGGAGGGTGAGTCGGCTCGGCTGCCGACCGTGCTGCTCCCGGGACGGTATCGACCGCGAACTCTCCCCGTTGGCGTCGCGCATCGCGCGCGACCCTGCAAGGAGGTCATCATGGGTGCTCCCAAGACCGGCAACGTAAGGAACGTGGTGCTCGTAGGCCAAGGCGGGGTGGGCAAGACTTCACTCGCCGAGGCCATGCTCCACCTTTCTGGTAAGACCGCCCGCCTGGGCGGCCACGACGGCACCAAGCCCACGCTCGACTATGACCCCGAAGAGGTCAAGCGTTCATTTTCTATCTCGACGACCATCGCGCCGATCGATTGGAAGGGCGCCCGCATCAACGTGCTTGATGCCCCGTGCTACCCCGATTTTATCGGCGACGCCTTTGCCGCGATGAGCGTCTGCGAGACGGCGCTGTTCGTGGTCGACGCCGAGGCCGGCCCGCAGCCGACGACGGTTAAGCTTTGGTACGCCGCCGAGGACCTGCGCCTGGCGCGCGCGGTGTTCGTAAACCGCCTGTCGCGTCCCGAGGCCAGCTTTACGACCACGATGGGCCTGCTGCAGGAACGTTTTGGTACGCGTTTGGGTGCCGTGACCCTCCCCTGGGGCGAGGGCGAGGACTTTGACGGCATTATCGACCTGGTGCGTATGAAGGCGCGCCACTGCAACGGCGCCGAGGCAGTTGAGTCGGAGATTCCCGAGGAGTATCGTGCCCAGGCCGAGGAAGCCCACGACCATCTGTGCGAGCTGGTGGCCGAGGCCGACGATGAGCTGATGATGAAGTACCTGGAAGGCGAAGAGACGCTGACGCAGGAGGAGCTCGAGGGCCTGTTGTCCAAGGCGATTGCCGAGCGCATCTTTGTGCCGGTCTTTGCGGGCGATTGCATTAAGGAGCAGGGCGTCAACTCGCTGATGGACGACATCGCCACGTACTTCCCGGCGCCGACGGACTACGGCGAGATGCCGCTCATCGACGGTGATTCGCTCAAGATCTCGAGCGACGATGACCGTCCGGTGGCATTTGTGTTTAAGACGCTGGCCGACCCGCAGCAGGGTCGCATCAGCTTTATCAAAGTGCTGACGGGCACGCTTGAGCCGGGCCTTGAGCTGATCAATGCGCGTACGCGCAAGGGTGAGCGTCTGGCTCACCTGTATGTGATGTGCGGCCGCGACATGACCGAGGTCGGTCACGCCTATGCCGGCGATATCATCGTGGCGCCCAAGCTGGCGGCCGAGACGGGCGATACGCTCTCGATTACCGGCAAGGTCGAGGCGGCGGCGTTCAAGTTCCCCAACTCGCAGTACCGCATTGCTATCGAGGCCGAGAACCGCGGCGACGAGGAAAAGCTCTATACGTTTATTGAGAAGGCATGCAAGGCCGATCCGACCATGAGCATCGATCGTGACGAGGAGACGGGCCAGACTATCATCTCCGCCGTGGGCGAGGCGCAGGTTTCGGTGCTGCTCAATCGTCTTGAGGACCGTACCAAGGTCGTGGCCAAAAGCGTGCCGATCCGCATTCCGTATCGCGAGACCATCCGCCGCACGGCAAGCGCCCAGGGTCGCCACAAGAAGCAGACTGGCGGTGCCGGTCAGTATGGCGACTGTTGGCTGCGCGTGGAGCCGCTCATTGGGCCCGACGGCACGAGCGACGGCTATGAGTTTGTTGACGAGGTCGTGGGTGGCCGCATCCCGCGCTCGCTGATCCCCGCTGTGGACAAGGGTGTCCAGGAGACCATGAAGGACGGCATCATTGCCGGCTACCCGCTCACGGGCATTCGCGTGGCTGTGTACGACGGCTCGTATCATAGCGTCGACTCCAACGAGATGGCGTTCCGCGCGGCGGCTCGCATCGGTCTGCGCAAGGCATGCGCCGATGCCGACCCGGTGGTGCTGGAGCCCATCGAGGAAATCACGGTGACTATCCCCGAGAGCTACGCCGGCGCCGTGATGGGCGACATCTCGGCCTCGCGCGGTCGCGTGACGGGCATGGAGACCGATGAGCGCGGCGATACCGTGGTCATTGCCCAGGCGCCGCTGGCCGAGCTGACGGATTATTCGACGCGCCTGCGCTCTATCACGCGCGGCACGGGCGACTTTACCATGAAGCCCGCAGGCTATGAGCAGGTGCCTTATGACGTTCAGGCCAAACTGGTCGAGCGCTATGAGGAGGGCCGCGCCAAGTAGCGTGTGGTTTTGCCTGCAATGTAGGTACTGACGAAAAGGCCGCCCTGGGTAACCGGGGTGGCCTTATTTGATCCGTATGCGACGGAAGGATTGCGGATCATTTTTGGGTTACGGGCGACGCGGTCGGCACTAGTCTCCGGATGCCTGATTGCGGCCGGTGGCGTAGTCGATTTGCACGTGCGGCTGCAGGTTGTAGCAGTACGCGTGGAAGCACAGGGTCTTGCCGTGGTCCTCGACCGATTGTGCCTCAAGGCGAACGCCGCGACAGACGAGTTCCTCTTCGTTGTACATGGGTGTGACGCGATAGAGAACATGGTTGCCCGTGCCGCGGATGTAGTTAAGAATCTGCTCTTCAAACGGCAGCATGCCCGTCTCGTTGAGATAGCGCGTGCCGGTGAGGAGATTTTTGCGGTTGGCATTCTCGCCGCAGAGCGACCAAGCGATGAGGTGGCAGCGGTTGTAGAGGCTCTGGCCTGGAATAAAGTCGTAGCGCTGCTGGTGCCAACCGGCAGGATGGATACGCGAGATATCGCCGCGCTTTCCCTGTCCGAGCGACTCGGGGCCTACGCAGGCGAGCGCCTTGCGAGTGCGGCCCAGGCTGTCGAGCTTGGAGAATTTCTTAAAGCAGCCTTCTTCGGTGGCACGCTCATACTCGTCAAGCGTGAACGACGGCGTGCCGAGCGGGTGCGTGCTGTCGGCGCGAAGGGCGACGTAGGGGTTGCCGGCGTAGTCGGGAATGCTGCTGAGATAAACACCGCGGGCGCGGTTGAGGTCGGGGTTTTCAACCTCGTCGATGGGGGTGGCGGCGCTGTCCGAGGAGCTCGCTGTTCCCGATTCGAGCCGGGCGACCAAGTCCGCCTCGTCGTCGGTACGGCTGGGACTCTCGTTTTGCTTCTCGGCCAGAGCTGCCGCCTGCTCATCGCTTTGCGGCGACAGCAGCTTGGGAGCTCCGTCGAGCGATCCCGTAAACAACGCAAATCCCAGCACCACGGCGGTGCCGATGGAAAGTGCTTGCTTGTAGGCGGACTTGCGCGACATTGCGGCTCCTGGCTAGATGGTTGGGAATCTACCAGTCTAGCAGGTGCCGGCAGGGGCCGTTCTATCGAACAAATACTCAAGATTTGGGATAGACGTTACTGATTCATTTATCCCGCGGTCTAGATCGAGGTGGAGTCGAGCCAGTTGAGCTTGCACTCGAGAATGCGCTGCTCGCCGGGTTCGCTGCTACCGTCAAGTAGGGCGAGCAGCATTTCGGCTGCTTCGCGACCTTCCTGGTCGACGGGCTCGATGATGGTGGAGACGGTTGGCGTGGTGAGGTTGGTCCAGTCTTCGCAGTTGAGTCCCAAAAGGCCGATTTGCTGTGGGAGCAGATGGACCATGGGCTGAAGCGCCTTGTAGACGCGCGGAAGTGCCCATTGGTTTTGCACGAAGATGAGCGTGCGCTTGGCGGGGTTGAACTTGTATTTAAAGTATTCGGTGAGCTCGTTGATTGACGGCTTGTTGTGATCGATGGGGATGGCTTTGTAGAGCTGTCCATTCGCGGCTAGCGCCTCGGCATATCCCTGGAAACGCTCCATGCGGGTGCGCATTTCGGTCATGTTGGCGGCGATGGAAAAGAAATCTTCGTAGCCGGCATCGAGAAGCGCCTGCGTGGCGTTGTACACGCCGTCGTAGAGGTTGGTTTTAATCCAGCTGGTGCCCGGGCTATAGATGGCAGCGTCGAAGAAGACGACCGGCTTGCCGGCGCGCCTAATGCGGTCGTGGACGGCTTTGAAATTTGCCGTGGGTTGGATGATAAAGCCATCGACGCCCAGCGAGAGCATCTTGTCGACGTACATGAGCTCGGTCTCGGGGTTAAAGTTGCTCGTGCAAACGACCGTCTGGTAGCCCGCGGGGAGCATGACCTGCTCCATGCCATTGAGAACGAGCCCCGCCCATTTGTTGGTGTTATCCAAAATGATGATGGCGATGACGTGGGTTTGTTTGCCGGTGAGCGTTTGCGCCTGGGCATTGGGAACGTATCCGAGTTCCTTAATGACGCGCGCGATTTTGTTCTGCGTCTTTTCGCTAAGTTTTTCTCGTTTGTCGTTGAGGTAATACGAGACGCTTGCCGTCGAGGTTCCCGCCTCTCGAGCGACGTCTGCGATCGTAACGCGCTGTTTTGCCACAGCGACTCCTTCCGACAGATGAGCATTTTCCAACATGATGACTTTGAGTCTTGGTGAGGGATACGCTTTGGTGAGCGACCCTTTCCTTTCATATGAGGATGCAACAAATGCGGTATACGGGTGGGGTCGAAATTTGTGACCGGCATGCGCATCTGCCGTCTACCGAGAAAATCAAATACTTCTTGACTTTTGAAATCGAAGGCAAAATCGCAGGATTCATTTTTGGTTAAACGCGTAACTAAATCGCATAACCAACGCTCTGACCTGCGCGTTTACCGAAATAAGCTGGCATTAAGAAAAACGAGCACCTATATTGGTCTTGTCGAAAAGACAGCAAGTCCAAACGGCAGGGGATGCTCCGGAGGCCTCCGCAAACGGTGTCTTGCGCACGCAACTCTATGAAAAGAGGGAAGCAATGAAGATCGTAGGCGTTGCCGCCTGTACCGTGGGTATCGCCCACACGTATATGGCCCAGAAGGCGATTCAGGATGAATGCGCCGCCCGTGGCATCGAGTGCAAGGTCGAGGCTCAGGGTGGCCTGGGTATCGAGAACGAGCTGACGCAGGAAGACGTGGATTCTGCCGACCTGGTCCTGGAGTCCGTCGACGTGGGTGTTGAGAACGAGGATCGTTTTGAGCAGAAGATGGCCGAGGGTAAGTTCCTGAAGGTCGGCACATCGGATGTAATCGCCGATCCGGTAAAGATCATCGACCAGGCCGTTGAGATCATCAAGGCGACGGGTGGCGCCGCTGACGCGCCCAAGGCCGAGGCCAAGGCAGAGAAGAAGGCCGTCTCCGCTGCCCCGCAGGCCCCGACACCGGCGTCCAAGCAGTCTATCTTTGCCGATCCGGGTAAGACGCTGCTCAATGCATTCAATACCGGCGTTTCCTATTTTATCCCCATTGTCGTTATCGGTGGCGTGTTCCTCGCCTTCTCGTTGGCATCCGGTACTGCTGGTGCTAGCGGTATGGAGGTCACCAACCCGTTGATGGTGAGCCTTAACACCATCGGCATGGCCGGCATCTCTATGATGATTCCGGTGCTTGCGGCATACATCGCCTATTCGATGGCCGGCAAGCCCGCACTTGCCCCTGGCTTCGTTCTGGGCTACTTGGTTAACAACGCCGTCGTCACCCCGAGTGGCAACAGCGTTTCGACCGGCTTCTTGGGCGCCATGATCATGGCTGTCATCTGCGGTTACTTTGTCCGTTGGATGAAGACCTGGAAGGTCAACAACACCATCCAGACCATCATGCCCATCCTGATCATCCCGATTCTGACCTCGCTCGTCCTGGGCATGGCCTACATCTACATCCTGGCCACGCCGCTTGGCTTTGTGATGGATTGGCTCACCAGCGTGCTCGGCAGCCTGCAGGGTGGCTCCGCCGTCGTCCTGGGCCTGGTTATTGGTGTTATGACCGCCTTCGATATGGGTGGCCCCATCAACAAGACCGCTTCGACCTTTACCATGGCCATCATGGCCTCCGGCATCTACGGCCCCAACGGTATGTTCCGCGTCGCCGTCGCCATTCCCCCGATCGCCTGTGGCCTCGCTGCACTCATCGCCAAGAACAAGTTCGATGACGCCGACCGTCAGATGGGCATCTCCGCGCTGTTCATGGGCTGCATCGGCATTACCGAGGGCGCTATTCCCTTCGCGGTCAAGGATCTTGGCCACACCCTGCCCGGCATCTGCATCGGCTCTGCCGTGGGTGCGGCGCTCGCCGCCTTCCAGGGTATCGACTGTTACGTCCCGCACGGTGGCTTTATCGTCGCCCTTGCCACGAACAATGTCGCGCTGTTCTGCCTGGACATCGTGATCGGCTCCGTGGTCGCCGCTGCAATCCTGATTGCCATGAAGCCCACGCTCGATAAGCAGGCCAAGTAAACCTTTAAGGACTCCGGTTGTGCGGAGGGATGGATTTGACTCCGCACAACCGCCCCTACACAACAAAATCCATCCGTACTGATAGGGCCCGCATCTGGGTCCCAGGGAACTTTTGTCAAAAATCCTCTGGAGAAGGAGAACAAAATGTCCAACCTCACCATCCGCCAGGCCGTTCAGGGTATGCTCAAGCTGCAGGACAGCGGCGATCACGCAACCATGGTCGGCATTGGCCCCATGAGCCCCAACCTGATTCAGGCCGTGTTCGAGCTTGCCAAGGACGAGGATTTCCCGCCCATGTTTATCGCTAGCCGCAACCAGGTCGATATGGACGAGATGGGCGCCGGCTACGTTAACGGTTGGGACCAGACGCGCTTTGCCGCCGACATCAAGAAGGTTGCCGACGAGGTGGGTTACACCGGTCCGTACTACCTGTGCCGCGATCACGGCGGTCCGTGGCAGCGCGACGAGGAGCGTAACGCCCACCTGCCCGAGGACGAGGCCATGGAGCTCGCCCGCAAGTCCTTCGTCGCCGATATGGAGGCAGGCTTTGACCTGCTGATGGTCGACCCCACCAAGGACCCCTATCAGATCGGCAAGGTTATTCCGCTCGACGTGGTGCTTCGCCGCACGATCGATCTTATCGACTACCTCGAGCAGTACCGTCGCGAGCATAACCTGCCCGAGGTTGCCTATGAGGTCGGTACCGAGGAGACCAATGGCGGCCTGACCTCCACCGACAAGTACGAGGAGTTCATTTCTCAGCTGCAGCCCGAGCTCGAAAAGCGCGGCTGCCCCATGCCCACCTTTATCGTCGGCCAGACCGGTACGCTCACCCGTTGGACCGAGCAGGTCGGTCATTACAACTTTAAGAATGCCCGCGAGCTCGCCGACATGGCCAAGCGCTACGGCGTGGGCCTGAAGGAGCACAACGCCGACTACCTGGACGACGCGACGCTGCTCGAGCACATCCCGGCACACGTGACCGCTTCCAATGTTGCCCCTCAGTACGGCACCGAGGAGACCCGCGCTTACCTCAAGCTCTGCGCTACCGAGCAGATTCTGGTCGACAACGGCCTGTGCGACGATCCCTCCGACCTGTATCACACGCTGCTGGTCAAGGCTATCAAGACCGAGCGCTGGCGCAAGTGGATGACCGGCGATGACGTTAACCTGCAAGTTGACGACATTCTGGCCGACGACGAGCTCAGCCTGAAGATTCTGGATGTCTCCGGCCACTACGCCTTCAACGATCCCGAGGTCAAGGAGCAGGTCGAGAAGCTCTACCGCAACCTCGCCGCTCAGGACATCGACGGCAAGCGCTTTGTGATCGAGCACATCAAGCGCCCGATCAAGCAGTACGTCGTCGGCCTTAACCTCAAGGGCGTCACGAGCCGCATCGAGAAGGCTCTCGAGGACTAAGTAGCTTTCCCTACACGACGCCGGGCCCGGGGCATGTCCCAGCCGCGGGCCCGGCACATAGGACAAAGGGACATCCCCTTTGTCCTATGTTTTGAGTTTTGGATTCCTTAGAAGGAGTTTGCACCATGAAGTTCTTTATCGATACCGCCAACCTTGACGAGATCGCTGAGGCCAAGAGCTGGGGTTGCCTGGCCGGTGTTACCACCAATCCGTCTCTGTACGCCAAGACCGGCGGTAAGCTCGCCGACTTTGAGCCCCATATGCTCAAGATTGCCGAGCTCTGCGAGGGTCTGCCCGTGTCTGCCGAGTCTACCGCCACCACGGCCGAGGGCATGATTGAGGAGGGGAAGCGCCTTGCCGCCCTCGCCCCCAACATTGTGGTCAAGCTTCCCGTCTGCGAGGCCGGCCTCGCCGCCTGCCGCGCGCTGGCCGATGCAGGCGTGCGTGTCAACATGACGCTCGTCTTCTCGCCGACGCAGGCCCTTATGGCCGCCAACGCCGGTGCACGCTACATCAGCCCGTTTGTCGGCCGCTTCGATGACATCGCCGAGGACGGTATCTCGCAGCTCGACAACGTTGTGACCTGCATCAAGAACTATGACTGGACCGGCAAGAACGTCGACGACACCGTTGAGATCATCACCGCTTCGGTCCGCACGCCCAGCCACGTGACCCAGGCGGCTCTTCTTGGTGCCGATATTGCGACCGTCCCCATGGCCGCCCTCAAGAAGTGCCTGCATCACCCGCTGACCGACCAGGGCCTTGCCTCGTTCGAGGCTGACTGGCAGAAGGTCGTCGCTCAGGCTTAACGAGTGGATTGCCCCGGCATCGCGTCATCCGGTGCCGGGGTTGTTCTCAAGAGAGGAATTCGTATGACCAACCAGGAGCTGGCGAAGGTCGCCAATGAGGTCAGGAAGGGTGTCGTGACTGCGGTTCACGCGGCCAAGTCGGGACATCCGGGTGGATCGCTCGGTGCTGCCGACATCATGACGTATCTGTACTTTGAGGAAATGAATATCGATCCTGCCGACCCTCGCAAGGCCGATCGCGATCGCTTTGTGCTCTCCAAGGGTCACGCGGCGCCGGGCCTGTATTCGGTGTTGGCAAATCGCGGCTATTTTCCCGTCGAAGAGCTCGAGACGCTCCGTCATATCGGCAGCCGACTGCAGGGCCATCCCAACATGAACGACACGCCGGGTATTGATATGTCCACCGGATCGCTCGGTCAGGGCATCTCTGCTGCAGTTGGAATGGCGCTTGCCGCTAAGCACTGGGGCGACGGCTACCGTGTCTACACGTTGCTGGGCGACGGTGAGTGCGAGGAAGGCCAGGTGTGGGAGGCGGCCATGTTCGCCGGCAACCATGCGCTCGACAATCTTGTTGCCGTCGTCGACCACAACGGCTTGCAGATTGACGGCACGATCGATGAAGTCAACTCGGCCATGCCGCTCGCTGACAAGTTCCGCGCCTTTAAGTGGCATGTGATCGAGCT
>CABQZS010000096.1 GCA_902468695.1 uncultured Collinsella sp. | reverse complement strand
GTACCACCACGAGCGTCATGGTCAGGTTAATGGAGAGCATAAACGCGAGCGTGCCCACGATGGTGATAACGCCGGTGAAAAGCTGCGTGAAGCCCTGCAGCAGACCGTCGCCCACCTGATCGACGTCGTTGACCACGCGGCTCATAAGGTCGCCGTGGGCATGGCTGTCGATAAAGCTGAGCGGCATACGGCTGAGCTTGTCGCTCGCCTCCACGCGCATGTCGCGGACCGTTTCGTAGGACAGGCGGTTGACGCAATAGCCCTGCAGCCACTGAAAGGCCGCTGCTCCCACCACGACGAGCGCGAGTTTGGTAACGAGCGGCAGCAGTGCATCGAAGTCCACCTGCCCGGCGGCGGCGATAAGGTCGATGCCCTCGCCGATGAGGATGGGCGTGTAGAGTTGCAAGATCACCGAGATGGCGGCACTCAAAAACGATGCCGCAAACGAAATACGGTGCGGACGGACGTAGCCCATCAGGCGGCGGGTCACCGCGCCCACGGGATAGCGCTCTGGGTCGCCGGGCTGGCGCGGGCCGTCGCCCAGGTCGTTGAGGTTATCGTTACCGGACACGTTTGCCGTCATCGTGGCGACCGAACCGGAGGAAGTGTACGGATTCATTTAGCAGCCCTCCTTTGAGCAAGTAGGCGCAGGGGCAGTCGGGGCGGGCGTGGGCGCCGTACTCCCCTGCTGGCCCTCGAGCTCCTCGCGGCGAAGCTGCGACTGGTAAATCTCGCGATAGAGCTGGCAGGTCGTGTACAGCTCGTCATGCGTGCCCAGGCCCGCAACCGAACCGTGGTCGAGTACGCAGATCATGTCGGCATCGCGCACGGTCGAGACGCGCTGGCTCACAATCACCGTGGTCAGCGGCAGCCCGCCCTCGGCGGCACCGCGCATGCTTCGTTCGCGAATGGCATGGCGAAGTGCCGCGTCGGTCTTAAAGTCGAGCGCCGAGGCGGAGTCATCCATGATCAGAACCTGCGGAGAGCCCACCAGGGCGCGCGCGATGGTCAGGCGCTGGCGTTGGCCACCGCTAAAGTTCTTGCCGCCCGCCTCGACCGGGGCGTCTAAGCCCTGCGGCTTGTTGCGCACGAACTCGCTGGCCTGCGCCATGTCGAGTGCCGCCCAGAGCTCCTCGTCGGTCGCAGCTTCATCGCGCCAGGTCAGGTTGCTGCGG
>CABQZS010000095.1 GCA_902468695.1 uncultured Collinsella sp. | reverse complement strand
GTACCGTCGAGTGAAACAAATACCTTGGTGTAGCCCTCGTTCATGGTTTCCTCCTTGGTCTATCGCACGGGCGCGGGGCTCGTGCGTCGGGCGGGCGCGGGCGCGTTGGCCGCCGGACACTTTATCTTGTTGCAGTTATACCCAAGGATTTCGGTTTGACTGCTCGCAATTCTGTGAACGGGCGAGTTTTTTGGTAAGGGTAGGCGCGGTCGCACCGCCAACGGTTGATAATGGGACATCGCCCGCATCGTCCGCAGAACATCTACCGGCGGGTGTCTAACGAGGGGGTCCCTTTGGATATTATCGAGCTTCTAAAATCTGCCTTCATGGGCCTGGTCGAGGGCATCACCGAATGGCTGCCTGTTTCGTCGACCGGTCACATGATCTTGGTGGACGAGTTCGTCAAGATGAACGTGAGCGAGACGTTCTGGAATATGTTCCTGGTCGTGATTCAGCTCGGCGCCATTCTGGCCGTCTGTGTGCTGTTCTTCCATGAGCTCAATCCGTTCTCGCCCAGCAAGGGCAAGGAGGGCCGTCGCGACACCTGGGTGCTGTGGGGCAAGATCGTTCTCGGCTGTATTCCCGCCGCGGCGATCGGCCTGCCGCTCAACGACTGGATGGAGGAGCATTTCTACAATGCTCCCGTCGTGGCGCTGGCGCTCATTGTGTACGGCGTGCTGTTTATCGTGATCGAGAACTGGCGCGCGAGCAAGCGCGAGGAAATGGCCGTTGCCGGTTCGTTTGGTTCGCGTGCTGTGGTGTCGGGTGGACGTCCCGCCGGTGCACACTTTGCGGCGCCCGCGGCAGATGTTGCCGAGGACGAGGACGATGACGAGGATCTGGACTTTGGTTCCATCACCACGCTCGAGGACCTAAGTTGGAAGACCGCACTGGGCATCGGATGCTTCCAGGTGCTCTCGCTGATTCCGGGCACGTCGCGCTCCGGTTCCACCATCATCGGCGGCCTGCTTTTGGGCTGCACGCGTTCGGTGGCGTCCAAGTTTACGTTCTTCCTGGCCATTCCCGTCATGTTTGGCGCGAGTGCGCTCAAGCTGGTCAAGTACTTCATCAAGGGCGGTACCTTTGGCGCCAACGAGATCGCCATCCTGGGCGTGGGCTGCGTTGTGGCCTTTGTGGTTTCGCTCATCGCCATTAAGTGGCTCATGGGCTTCGTCCGCCGTCACGACTTCAAGTGCTTCGGCGTCTACCGCATCATTCTGGGCATCGTGGTGCTCGCATACTTCTTCGTTCTGGAGCCGATGCTCGGCCTCTAACTTAGTCGACGCTGCGCGGCGGTCAGGGCGACAACTTGTCATTCAAAGGGGGTGGCATGACCAAAAGGTCTATGCCGCCCCCTTTTCATGCCAATTTGTTCGCCCTGACCGTCGCTCGCTGCTGCTGCCATGACATCGGTGGTTTCGTGATTGTCAATAGATTGGTGCAAAGTAACCTGACCCCATTGCGCCAAATCCGCTGGGGCGGGCCTGACGGTGACGCACGGAGTCGTGGTGTGATTTGCGTCGGTGTCCGCGCGGCTCGGTATACTGGTACGGCTCAAACTATGGCGCTGCCCGTAGGCGCGCCGTCCGTCAGATGAGGAGTCGCCCATGACCCAGCCCTTGCCCTGGGAAAAGAACGCCGCGGTATCCGTGCCGCCCGCGCCGGAACCCGTGCCGCTCGATGCATATGCCGCCCCTGCTGCGCCGGAGCCCGAGCTCGTCCCGCTCGACATCTACGACGCTCCCGCGCCGGCACCCAAGCCCGCCAAGCCGCTCGTCGACATCGACAGCCTTAATCCCGCCCAGCGCGAGGCCGTCCTGACCACCGAGGGTCCGTTGCTGGTCCTTGCCGGCGCCGGCTCGGGCAAGACCCGCGTCTTGACCTTCCGCATCGCACATATGCTCGGCGACCTGGGCGTTAAGCCCTGGCAGATCCTTGCCATCACGTTTACCAACAAGGCCGCGGCCGAGATGCGCGAGCGTCTGGCGGCACTCATCCCCAGCGGTACCCGCGGCATGTGGGTGTGCACCTTCCATGCTATGTGCGTGCGCATGCTGCGCGAGGACGCTGACCTGCTGGGCTACACCGGTCAGTTCACCATCTACGACGACGATGACTCAAAGCGCATGGTGCGCGACATTATGCAGGCGCTCGGTATCGAGCAAAAGCAGTTCCCCATCAACATGATCCGCAGCAAGATTAGCTCGGCTAAAAACGCCATGATCGGGCCCGAGGACATGCTCAAATCCGCCGACAGCCCTAATGACAAAAAGGCCGCGCAGGTCTACCTGGAGCTGGAGCGCCGCCTGCGCGCCGCCAACGCGATGGACTTCGACGACCTGCTCGTGCGCACGCTCGAGCTGCTGCGCACCCGTCCCGAGGTGCTCGACAAGTACCAAGAGCGCTTCCGCTACATTAGCGTCGACGAGTACCAGGACACCAACCACGTCCAGTACGAGATCGCCAACCTGCTGGCCGCCAAGTACCAAAACCTCATGGTCGTGGGCGACGATGACCAGTCCATTTACAGCTGGCGCGGCGCCGACATCACCAACATCCTGGACTTTGAGAAGGACTTTAAAAACTGCAAGACCGTTAAGCTGGAGCAGAACTACCGCTCCACGGGCCATATCCTGAGCGCCGCCAATGCCGTGGTGCGCCACAACTCGCAGCGCAAGGACAAGCGCCTGTTTACGGCCGAGGGCGATGGCGAGAAGATCCAGGCCTTCCAGGCGAGCGACGAGCGCGATGAGGGCCGCTGGATTGCCGGCGAGATCGAAAAGCTGCACTCCAAAGGCACGAGTTACGACGACATCGCCGTGTTCTACCGTACCAACGCCCAGTCGCGTATTCTCGAAGATATGTTTCTGCGCGCGGGCGTGCCCTACAAGATCGTGGGCGGCACGCGATTCTTCGACCGCGCCGAGATCCGCGACGTCATGGCCTACCTCAAGATGATCGTGAACCCGGCCGACGAGATGAGCGTCAAGCGTGTCATCAACACGCCGCGCCGCGGCATCGGCTCCACTTCGATTCAAAAGATTGAGCAGCTGGCACGCGACAACCGCTGCTCGTTCTTCCAAGCCTGTGAGATTGCGACGGCCGAGACGGGCATGTTTAGCGCCAAGGTGCGCAACGGCCTGTCGAGCTTTGTGGCGCTGGTGCGCGAGGGCCGGCGCATGGACGGCGAGCTCAAGGACGTCGTCGAGATGATTGTCAACAAGACGGGCCTGCTGCAGGCCTTCCGCGCCGAGGGCACCATGGAGTCCGAGAGCCGCGCCGAGAACATCCAGGAATTCCTGGGCGTTGCGGCGGAATTTGAGGAGACGCACGAGGATATCGAAGGCACGCTTGAGAGCTTGGAAGAGCTGCGCGCGGCTGGTGTTGCCGATGTGCCTGCCGACGCTGAGCCCGAGCCCGTTGTGGTGAGCGCACCTGC
>CABQZS010000094.1 GCA_902468695.1 uncultured Collinsella sp. | reverse complement strand
TTACGACGTGGACGGCGGTTCGCTGCGCGTCGAGGGCGTCGACGTGCGCGATTGGGACCGCGCGGCACTGCGCGGCGAGTTTGCCATGGTGCTGCAGGACACCTGGCTGTTTAACGGCACCATCCGCGAGAACATCCGCTACGGACGCCCCGACGCGAGCGATGCCGAGGTCGAGGCCGCTGCGCGCGCCGCACGCTGCGACCACTTTATTCATACGCTCGCCGGTGGCTACGACTTTATGATCAACGAGGAGGGCACCAACCTGTCGCAGGGTCAGCGCCAGCTCGTGACCATCGCCCGTGCCATTTTGGCCGACCGCCCGGCACTGATTCTGGACGAGGCGACTTCCAACGTCGATACCCGTACCGAGGAGCTCATTCAGCGCGCCATGGATGCGCTGATGCAGGGCCGCACCAGCTTTGTCATCGCGCACCGCCTGTCCACGATCCGCAACGCCGACGTGATCTTGGTGATTCGCGACGGCGACATCGTCGAGAAGGGCACGCACGACGAGCTGCTCGCCCAGGGCGGCTTCTACGCCGACCTGTACAACTCGCAGTTCGACGAAGCGGCGTAAAAACCGGCGGCAAACAACCGCAATGCCAAGAAAACGGGGGCGCAGGACAACCTGCACCCCCGTTTTGTGTCCTTCGAGCCTCGAAACGCCTTCCCTGAGACCTCACTGACGGCGCTTTCCAGACCCCGTGGGCAAAAAAGGGCAAATATGAGTACTGTTACCTTTTTAGTAACAGCCAAAACCGCCTCAAATGCCGCTCCCACGGCTTACACGCGTCCCTAAATTGATCAAACAGCACCATAGCGGACTTATATGTGTTTGCGTTAATGAACATATTTTGCTGTTATGTCTATTATTTTGCGAAGGCAATATGATACTAAGATAGCAACCGTACTCATATTTGGCATTTTTTGCCCACAGGGTATTTCCTAGGGAACCGACAACAGCCTTAGGGTCCCGCGCGGCGCCGCTCCCTCCCGGCATCCGCCGACGTTTATCCAGATAAAACCTGCCAAAATAAACCTGTCCCTTTTTGGTAGGTTTCGGGGTAGCAGGGGCTTGCACTTTAGCGTGCGACAGCGGATAATGCCGAGCATTCGACAATACGCTTATTGCTCTTTCTATAGATTGAGGAGACCCCTATGGCCATGGAATTCAAACGCAGGCTGCCGATCCCCATGGAGATCCGCGAGGAAATGCCGCTTTCTGCCGAGCTTACCGCCAAAAAACAGGCATTTGACGCCGAGGTCGCCAAGGTCTTTACCGGCGAGGACGCACGCAAGGTGCTCATCATCGGCCCGTGCTCTGCCGACCGCGAGGACTCGGTGCTTGAATACATGAACCGACTGGCCAAGACCGCCGAAGAGGTCAAGGACAAGCTCATCATCATTCCGCGCGTCTACACCAATAAGCCGCGCACCAAGGGCACCGGCTACAAGGGTCTTCTGCACAACCCCAACCCCGAGGCTCCCGACGACCTGCTCGAGGGCGTCAAGGCCATCCGCCACATGCACCTGCGCGTCATCGAGGAGACCGGCTTCTTTACCGCCGATGAGATGCTCTACCCGTCCAACTACCAATACCTCGTTGACCTGCTGAGCTATGTTGCCGTGGGCGCACGCTCGGTCGAGAACCAGGAGCATCGCCTGGTGTCGAGCGGCATTTCGGTACCCGTCGGCATGAAGAATCCCACTGCCGGCTCTACCACCGTTATGCTCAACTCCATTTACGCCGCGCAGGCGCACCAGAGCTTCATCTTCCGCAACTGGGAGGTCGAGTGCGACGGCAACCCGCTCGCACACGCCGTTATGCGTGGCTACATCGGTCTCGATGGGCGCACCTACCCCAACTACCACTACGAACACCTGGAACGCCTGGCCGAACGCTATACCGAGCATGCCGGCTATGCCAATCCGGCAGCGGTCATCGACTGCAACCACGACAACTCGGGCAAGCGTCCGCTGGAGCAGTATCGCATTTGCAAGGAGGTGCTCGACAGCTGCCGCCGCAACGAGTCCATCTCCAAGCTGGTCAAGGGCTTTATGATCGAGTCCTACCTGGAGGACGGCAACCAGCCGGTCGACGGCGGTGTCTTTGGCAAGTCGATCACCGACCCGTGCCTGGGCTGGGAAAAGACCGACTACCTCATCCACGAGATCGCGGAACGTATTTAGAGTTACGGCTTTTTACCAAACGCCGTAACGGCCCGACGCTGCAAACCCGCCAGAACGGCAATCTGCCTTTCAACTTCGACGGCATGATCAAAAGATCAATGCCGCCTCGTTTCAAGGCACCTTGCTCGCTCTGGCGGGTTTTCGCTGACGTTTTTTCGACCTGCATTGTTGCCAGGGTTGGCACCAATGACTAATGCGGTAACTAGCTACGTCGGTCCGCTTGACCGGCTGGGTTTCTGAGGTGCGGCAGATTCCCGCGAAAGAGGAGGGCATAGACCTTAAGGGTCATGCTCGACGATTGAAGGGCAAGGTACCGTGCCTCGGGAAGACAGACAGTTACGCCGAGGGTTCCTGCTGCGTAATGCAGTGGATATTGCCGCCGCCGAAGACGACCTGCTCGGACTGAACGCCGACGCACTTGTAGACGCCCTCGCCCCAGACCTCGTCATAGATCTTCTGGAGCGTCTCAACGGCCAGCTGGTCGTTCTCGTCGCCGTACTGCGGCACGATAACGCCGTGGTTGGTGACCAGGTAGTTCATGTAGGAGGCGATTAGCGGCTCGTCGGGGACGCGCGGCTCGGCGTTCTCGTCGGCGTCGATGGTGTCGCAGGAAGCCTGATCCATGAACAGCGGGTTCACGGGCATGCAGAGCTTGTAGACCTTCATCTTGCGGCCCTTGGCGTCAACGGCGTTGGAGAGGGTCTCGTAGGCGGCGTGGCACTGCTCGTAGAACGGGTACTCGGGATCGTCGGTCCAGATGCAGGCCATGACGCCCGGGGCGATGAACGTGGCGACGTCGTCGATGTGGCCGTTGGTCTCCTCGGGGTCGATGCCCTCCTTGACCCAGATGACCTTCTCGACACCCAGGTAATCCTTGAGGTGCTCGTCCATGTAGGCGCGGAGCTCCTCGCTCCAGGGCTCGAACTTCTTGTGGTACTTGGGCCAGATGGACTCGGGATCCTCTTCCTCCTCGAGCACCGCAGAGCAGGTGCGGCCCGGGGAGAGCAGGCACTGGTCGGTCACGACAAGGGTGCCCTCGCCGTCGACGGTGATGGAGCCGCCCTCGAGGATCATGTCATCGGGACGGTAGCGGCGGCAGCCGGAGAGCTCGGCCATCTTGAGGGCGATCTGCTCGTCCTTGTCCCACGGAAAATAGAGTCCGTCGACGAGGCCGCCGTAGGCGTTGAAGTGCCAGTGGTTGGCGCGCTTCTCGCCCTTGCCGTTGATGACATAGGTGGCAGCGGTGTCGCGGAACCAGGCGTCGTCGGTGGTCATCTCGATAACGGTGACGTTCTCGTCGTTCTCAAAGACGGCCTTGCAGTTGGCATAGTCGACCTGGTTGGCGCACATATAGACCGGGGTGAACTCGGCGATGGCGCGAGCGATGGCAGCATACTGCTTCTGAGCCGGCTTGGCGCCGTGGGCCCAGGTGTCGGTGCGGTGGGGCCAGCCCATCCACACGCGATCCTGCGGAGCGAACTCGGCGGGCATAAAGAAGCCGTCGGCCTTGGGGGTGGACTCGGACTCGGTGATCGTACGCATAAGATCTCCTCCAAATCGAACGATCGCTTGCTGCGGGCGGGTTACCCGCAGCCTAAAACCAAGAGATGGTAGGCGCCCGTTCCCCGGCAAAGGTCGGGGCGCCCGGCGCCGGTTTTCACGGAGTCGCACCGGCAAGCGACAACGTAACCTGGTGCGCGGAGACAAAACGCACAAAGGATACGGAAGAGAGATTGGGGTGGGCGAAGGTTACCGGAGCAATAGCTCACACCCACCCCGGGGAATGGTTAAGTGACAAGGAGGGTTGGAGCCCCAGAACCGGGTGCTCTAGTTCTCCTCGGCCTCGGCGGCCTCCTCAGCGAGACGCTGAGCTGCCAGCTCGGGAGTGAGGCCCTTGTACTCGGTCTCGCGGTCCCTAGCGGAGACGACGCGGACGACCTCGCCGATGAGCACGAGCACGATGAAGATGACGATCATCGGGACCTTGTCGCCAATTTCGGCGGCGGAGAACGGGATCAGCGTTGCAACGATGGCCAGGACCAGCTCGATGCAGGGAATGGCCAGCATGACCTTCATCATGGCGCCCTTAAACGGGAACGTGAATATGCGCTCGCGGTCGGGGTCGTTCTTGCGAAGGCTGAGGAACGCCGGGAACATCGGGATGTAGGTCAGCAGCAGGAAGACGACGGAGGTGCCGAAGAGCATCCAGAAGACACCGTTGGAGATGGCGTCGACGGGAACCAGCTGCAGGCACAGCACCAGGGAGGCAACGATGGCGTTGACCAGGTTGGCGCCGTTGGGCATGTCGTCATCCGAGATCATCGAGGCGAAGACCTTGGGCATGTTGCCATGCTCGGCAGCATAGCGAGCAACGGAGTTGACGCCGAAGGACCAGGCAGCCATGTTGGCGAACAGCGTGATCAGGAAGGCGATGCAGATGACCTTAAAGATCATGGAATCGCCCACAATAGTCTGGACAGCGTAAATCATGCCGTAGTCGGGATCGATGGAATCGGCCGACACAGCAGCGCCGATGCCAAAGCCAGCGAACAGATAGATCACGGCGATGGACAGGCCGCCGACGATGATAGCCTTGGGGATATCGCGAGCGGGATCGGCCATATCGTCGGTCATGGTGCAGATGACCTCGAAGCCCATGAAGTTAAAGATGATGATCGACAGGTAGCCAAGCGCGTTGGTGTTGGTGAGCTCGGGCAAGAAGGTGGCAGCGGACATATCGTTCGCAAAACCGTTCTCCATGGCGTACCAAATGCCCAAAGCGCCGACGATAACGGCAACGGCGACCTTGATGATGGCGCCGCCGTTCAGAACCCACTCGGAGTCGGCAGCCTTGGAACGACCCATAAGATAGACGATCCACACAAAGGCAAGGTCGATACCAATCTTGGCAATCAGATTGAACTCGACGCCAAAGACCATGCCCAAAATGTCCGGGAACATAGTAGCCAGCGAGGCAATCCACAGCGGGTAGTTAACCCAGTAGTAGTACGAAATGCGGGCGCCCCACTTGTCGCCCAGGCCATCGCGTACCCAGTCGTAAATGCCGCCCTCGCCGTCATAGGTAGTGCCGAGCTCGGCAACGACCATGCCATAAGGGAGCAGGAAGGTCAGAATCAGGAAGATCCACCAGAAGAACTGCTGGTTGCCAATGGCAGCAGCAGGTGCGGCGGCCTCGCAAACGAAGACGACGCAGATGATGGTCGAGATGACCGTCAAGAAGGAAAGCTTTTTCTTTCCGTCGCTCATGATGAGCTCCTTCGCTCAGTCTTGGACAAATCGAGGCCCTTAAGATATTAAGGCAATTGCCGGGCCTCGGTGAGCGGGCGACAGGAGACGAGCATCCGCCGCCCGCAAACGCGCTTCTACGATGAAGTTACGCGGTTTTACCAAACCGCGTAACGGCTCGACGCTGCAAACGCCCCTAAGCGGCAATCTGACGTTCAATCGTCGGTCGCGT
>CABQZS010000093.1 GCA_902468695.1 uncultured Collinsella sp. | reverse complement strand
TTACTGAATGCGAGTTCGGCAGTAGGGGCAGACCTTCCAGTGCGCATCGAGCGGGCGATGACAGCTGGGGCAAACGTTGCGAACCTGAGTGTCGCACACCGGGCAGACGACGAAGTCCTTCTCGATGGGCGCGCCGCACTGCGGGCAGGTGCCGTACTGGGCAAGCTGGCGCTCGCGCAGGGCCATGTCCAGCTCCTGCTCCTCGCGGTCGGACGCGTAGGAGTGCGGACGCAGGACCAGGTAGGCGATTAGGCCCACAAACGGGATGAGGGCGATGATGCCCCATGCCACGTAGGCGCTGGCGCCGCGGCGGCGAGCGTCGATAAACACATAGACGACCGACAGCACATACAGGGCGATGATAAAGCCAACGAAGGCATAGACGACGCCCATAAGCTGCGGCGACATGAGCTCGGAGATGTACTTGGACATTACGGGTACCTTTCGGAATATTAACAGTCCGATCAAGTTTACCACGGGTTTTGTTTATATGGGACCACGGCTAGGGGCGGGGCTGGTGCGGACACAAACATCTCAATCTGTAACAGGTGGGACCGGAATCCGGGTCTAGATGTTACAGATCGAGACAAACGGGAGGACCGCCGAGCAAACGTCTCGATCTGTAACAACTGGGAACAAATTTCCCATCTTGCTGTTACAGATCGAGACACAGGGATCCCTCCCCGACTTCAATCTCGATCAGTAACATCTTGGGCCCCAAAAACCCCTCTTACTGTTACAGATCGAGACATTCAAAATCCGTCGAAAGGTTTGTCTTGATCTGTAACGTCTAGAACCCAAATCCTCAACTAACTGTTACAGATTGAGACAAAAGAAAACGTCCAGGCCGAATGTCTCAATCTGTAACAGTTACTCAGCAAAGACAGTTCCAGATGTTACAGATTTAGACAAACTATTCTTTCCCCAACTTAAATCTCGATCTGTAACAACAACTCGGCAAAAACAGGTCTAACCGTTACAGATTTAGACATTCGAAACCGACTGATAGGTTCATCTAAATCTGTAACACATAGGACCGATTTTCCCCTCTTACTGTTACAAATCAAGACAAACGGAGGGTCTGTCTGGCAAACGTCTCGATCTGTAACATCTAGAACCCAGTTCTTCTGCTTACTGTTACAGAACGAGACAAACTTCTGACACCAGGGACGGCAGACAAGGTCACCGATGCTCCCGAGTCTCCCCTCGCCTGCCGTTGGCGGGTATTGCGGGGCTGTTCGCCGCATTGCCGCCGCGCTGGGGGCGTGCAGACCGTAGGATGGTTTTATTGACAGCCTGTCAACTTGTCTGGGAGGCACCGTGGCAGAAACGTTTGATTTCGCAATTGTGGGCGCGGGCATTACCGGGTGCGCCATCGCGCGGCAGTTCGCGCGGTTTGACCTGTCCATATGCGTGATCGAGGCAGCCAACGACGTCGCCCTGGGCGCATCGAAGGCCAACGGCGGCCTGGTGCACGCAGGCTACGATCCGGCGCCGGGCACGGTTAAGGCGCAGGTCAACGCTCGCGGTTGCGAGCTATACGGTACGTGGGCGCAGGAGCTCGGCTTTTTGTTTTGCCGCACCGGATCGATGGTGCTGGGCTTTAATGACGAGGACCGTGCGCAGCTGGAGCAGCTGCGAAGCAACGGCCTGACCAACGGTGTGCCTGAGCTGATGATTATCGGCCCCGAACGCATCCACGAATTAGAGCCGCGCGCGAGCGCCCAGGCCACGTGTGCGCTATGGTGCCCTTCGACCGGTTACGTTGACCCGTTTGAAGTGGCCATAGCCGCTTTGGAGAACGCGGTCGCCAACGGCGTGGCATTTATTCGGTCTGCGCCAGTGGAGGCAATTGAAGTTGCGGGCTCGGATGACGGAGCCGCGCGCTTTACGCTGGCGACCCCCGCTGGCAACGTGCGCTGCCGCTATCTGATCAACGCCGCGGGCAACGGCGCCGCGGATATCTCGCACATGGCCGGTGCCGAGGAGTTCCGGATGGTCTGGCGCCAGGGCAACATCGTGGTGCTGGACAAGGAGCCGCGCACGCTCATGCCACTCTACCCCGTGCCGACGCCGGTGTCGAAGGGCGTTATCGTGACGGGCACCGTGCACGGCAACACCGTGATTACCGCCACGGCCGCCGTGCGCGAGCCGGGCGACACGCAGACCTATGCGAGCGATGTGAATGCACTGCTGACCGGCGCGCGCAAGCTGGTGCCCGATCTGGATACGCGCCGCGTGGTGCGCGCATTTGCCGGCGGGCGTCCGGTCATTCAGGGAACGAACGACTTCTTTATTGGACAGTCGGCCGTGGTGCCTGGACTGTTTCAGGCAGCGGGCATTCAGTCGCCGGGCGTGGCGAGCGCGCCTGCCATTGCCGAGCGTATGGAGCTTGTGATGCGTGAGGCGGGCGTTGCTTTGCACGAGCGAGCCGATTGGGATCCCGTCCGCCGTGCGCCGGACGACTTTGACCGCGCACCGCTTGCGCGCAAGGAGGAGCTGATCGAGTCCGACCCCGCGTGGGGACAGATTGTCTGCCGCTGCGAGACGGTGCCCGAGGCCGAGATTGTTGCCGCGATCCGACGCCAGCCGGGCGCGGTTTCGGTCGAGGGCGTCAAGCGCCGCTGTCGTGCCGGCATGGGTC
>CABQZS010000092.1 GCA_902468695.1 uncultured Collinsella sp. | reverse complement strand
GTAGAAGCGGTTGATGAGGTTGGTAATGGTCGTCTTGCCGGCGCCCGTGGAGCCCACAAACGCAATCTTTTGCCCCGGCTTGGCAAACAGGTTGAGGTCCGTGAGCACGCGGGCGCCCGGCACGTAGGAAAAGTCCACGGCATGGAAGCGCACGTCGCCGGCAAGCGGGACCAAGCCGCACGTGAGCTCGGTGCCGTCGGCGGCCACCGCGCGGCCCGACTCATCAACGGCTGCCACGTCATGCAGGTGCCCGTAGACGCCCACGCCCTGGTCCTTGGGAATTTTCCACGCCCACGCGGCATCGCCCGTCTGCACCAGCTCCACGCAGCCCTCGTCCACCTCGGGCTCAAGGTCCATGGCGGCAAACAGGCGCTCGGCACCGGTCAACGCGTTGAGCAAGAAGTTGCCGAGCTGCGTAAACTGGTTGATGGGCATGGCGGCCTGGCGCACAAAGACCAGGTAGCTCGCGAGCGCACCTACGTCGGCGAGCCCCTTGATGCAGAGCATGCCGCCCGCCACGGCGACGATGGCATAGTTGACGTAGCCAATCACGACAGTCATGGGCACCATGGAGTTGGCATAGCTCACGGCGGCGGTGCCGGTGCGGCGAAGCTCGTCGTTGCGGAAGGTGAAGCCGGCAACATTCGCCGCCTCGCGGTTAAAGACCTTGATGACCTTTTGACCCGAGACCATCTCTTCGATATATCCGTCCAGGTCGCCAAGCGATGCCTGCTGGGCGGCAAAGAAACGCTTAGAGCGCGCGCCCGAGTAGCGCGCATACAGCACAATGGCCGCATCGCACACGAGCGTGATAATCGTGAGCTGCCAGTTAAGGATGATGAGCATGGCCGTGGTGCCCACAACCTGAATGGCGGCCTGAATCACGTTGGCAAAGCTGTTGTTGAGCGCCTCGGAGACAGTGTCGACGTCGTTGGTGAAAAAGCTCATGATGTCGCCCGAGCGCGTGCTGTCAAAATAACTGAGCGGCAGCGTCTGGATGTGCGCGAACAGGTCGCGGCGAATATCGGACACCACGCGTTGGGCCGCGCGCACCATAATCTGAGAGTAGCCCAGGGCCGAGAGTACGCCCGCGGCGTAGATGATCGCCGTCAGGATGACCTGCTTGGTAAGCAGTTCCTCCCCGCCCGTGGCCAAACCGTTAACGATGGGACGCACCATGTAGGTGCCGACGAGGCTCGCGATGGCGGCGACGGAGGCGAGCACGCCCACCGCGAGCAACGAGAACTTGGCATGCCCCATGTAGGAGAGCAGGCGGCGCACGGTGCGTTTGAGATCGGCCGGGCGTGCTTGGGCTGCGGTCTTAGGCACGGCGCTCACCCCCTTCCAAGGGTGATCCGCATGCGACGGAGGAAAACGGACCATTCGCGCAGCCATCGTCGCTGCCGTCGCCGGCGTCCGCGTTCCCCGCAAACTCCATCTGCGAGGCATAAATCTCCTGGTATATGTTGTCGCCCGCTAGCAGTTCCTCGTGCGTGCCCACGCCGTGGACACGACCGTCGTCCAATACCACAATGTGATCGGCATCCATGACACTCGCGATGCGCTGGGCGATGATGAGCACGGTCGTATCGGAAATCCGGGCGATGTGCTCGCGAATCTTAGCGTCGGTCGCCATATCGACCGCGCTGGTGGAGTCGTCAAAAATGAGCACGCGCGGATGCTTGAGCAGCGTACGCGCGATGCACAGGCGTTGCTTCTGGCCACCCGAAACACCAGCGCCGCCTTGGCCCAACTCGCCGTCCAGCCCGCCGATGCGATCAAGGAACTCGTCCACGCACGCCGCGCGGCAAGCCGCGAGGAGCTCATCGTCCGACGCCTGCGGATTGCCCCACCGCAGGTTCTCGCGCACGGTACCCGTAAACAGCACATTCTTTTGCAGCACAATGCCCACAGCGTCGCGTAGAGTCGCGAGGTCGTAGTCGCGCACGTCGTGTCCGCCCACAAGCACGGCGCCTTCGGTGGCGTCGTACAGGCGCGCAATCAGCTGCACAAGCGAGCTCTTGCCCGAGCCCGTGCCGCCGAGGATGCCCACCGTCGAGCCGCTCTCGATGCGAAGGTCGATATGCTGGAGCACATCCTCGGCTGCATCCGCGCGGTATTTAAAGGAAACGTCGCGAAACTCGATACTGCCGTCCGCTGGCGCCGCAATCGCGAGGTCTCCCGCGGGGTTGGCGATAAAGGGCTCCTCATCGAGCACCTCGGCGATACGGCCCACACTCGTAAGAGCGCGCGTGAGCAGCAAAAACACGTTGGAAATCATCATGAGCGAATTCATGATCAGCAGCACGTAGCTCATAAAGCCCGTGAGCGAGCCCACGCCCAGCTTGCCGGCGAGAATCATGCGGCCGCCAATCCACAGGATGGAGAGCGCAGCCACGTACATCGACAGCTGAAACACCGGCAGGTTGAGCACCGCGCTGCCAAAGGTCTTTGTCGCAGTGCGCGCAAGCTCGGTATTGACTGCGTCGAACTTGGCCTCCTCGTGCTCGGTACGAACGTAGGCCTTGACGGCACGCACGGCGGTGAGGTCTTCCTGTACCACGCCGTTGAGGTGGTCCATCGAGGTCTGGAGTTGGCGGTAGAGCGGGCTCACGCGATAGGTGATGACACCCAGCACGATCGCCAGCACGGGCAAGATGATCGCAAAGACGGTGGCGAGCGGGCGCGACAGCATCAGCGCGTAGATAAGGCCGACGATAAGCGTCACCGGGCCGCGCACCATAGGGCGAAAGCCGTTGCCCACAGCATTTTGGATAACGGTGATGTCCGTGGTCATGCGGGTGACGAGCGAGCTGGCGTCGTAGTTGTCCAGGTTACCAAAAGCGAGCGTCTGAATCTTTTTGTACTCGGCCTCGCGCAGGTTAGCGCCTAGGCCCGAGGCAACGCGGGCGGACGTGCGGGCATAACCCAAGCCCAGTACCAGCGAAAGCGCAGCGCACACCAACATGTACGCGCCCTGCAGCAGCATGTAGTTGATATCACCCGCAGGCACGCCCACATCGATGATGTTGGCCATGATGACCGGGATAAACAGCTCGAGCACCGTCTCGACCGACACAAAGAACACGCCGAGGATGGCATCGCGACGGTATGCCCCTAGATAGGAAAACAGTATTTTGAGATTGCGCACGCAGGTTCAACCCCCATCAAACGTTGTTCGCAAACGCACGTATTATTGCGCGCCGAATAATGGTGTCAAGTATTCCGAAATCGTTTTCTGCAAGGTTAGCGCCGGCGGCGAGTTCTCGTGATGTGTGTCCATATTCACTCGGAATAATGGTGCGCGAGACTTTTTCGCTCCGACGTCATCACAAACCTTGACTCTACAATCGTTGTAGGGTTTTCACTACACTGGTACGTAAACAAACCCAGCCAGAAAGCCCCGCCCATGGAACACGACCTCACACGCGGCAATGTCCTTAAGACCATCGCGGTCTTTGCCCTGCCCTATATGCTCTCGTACTTTTTGCAGATGCTCTACGGCATGGCCGACCTGTACATGATGGGGCAGTTTAGCGGCGCCGCCGGCATCACCGCCGTGGGCAATGGTGCGCAGACGCTCTATATCATTACCGTGACGCTCGTGGGCCTGGCCATGGGCACGACGGTCATCGTCGGCCACGCCGTGGGCTCGCGCCGGTTTGACCGCGCCGAGACCGCCATCGGCAACACCATCACGCTCTTTATGGGCGTCTCGGTGGTGCTGGCCGCCATCCTGCTCGCACTGTGCCCGCAAATCGTGGCGCTCATTGGCACGCCGGCCGAGGCAGTCGAAGGAACCGCCGCCTACCTGCGTATCTGTTTTGTCGGCATTCCGTTTATCGCCGCGTACAACATTCTCTCAGCCATCTTTCGCGGGCTGGGCGATTCGCGCTCGCCCATGTACGTGATCGGCGTGGCGTGCATCATCAACATCGCGCTCGACTTTCTGTTTATCGGCCACATGGGGCTCGGCCCCGTGGGCGCGGCGCTCGGCACGGTGACCGCGC
>CABQZS010000091.1 GCA_902468695.1 uncultured Collinsella sp. | reverse complement strand
GTAGTAGCTCTCGGCAGAATCGAGAAAGGCGGCGTCGGTTTGAGCGGCAAGGGCGGCGTTCGCGTATCTTGCAAGCTCCGCGTCATTTTGCTGCTCTGGAGATAGGTCTGTGCCGCTGGCCTGGGGCGCGCGCGTATTGAATGCGTCGACAAAGCTCTGCATGCCCTGTTTCATAAAGAAGGGCCCGTAGATGGGTGAATTGAACGCAATGGGGACGGAAAAGGCTGCAGCGAGAACGAGCGTACAAATCCATGCGGCCTTGTCTCTTAGGATCAGTTTGAGAAGAAGTCGACAGTACATTTGGAAGCACCTACGTTCCTCAAAGAATCGTTAGATTAAAAGTAACAGACCGGATGAAGATACGTGCGACGGGGGCGAGGCGAATGGCTGAGCGGTATCGATATGCGGGCTCAACGGTATCACATTGACCACATAGATTTTTAACTTGCATTTCTACTCGCCCTTTTCGTAGAGTCGCCGATACGTGCTTAGCGCACCCTCGGCGCGTCCGGCAGGCTTTGCGAAATGGGATCCAGGAGACTTCGGCGCAGCATCATCTTGCGGAATGCTTCTAATGAGCCTCCCATCCTTCAAAAACAGAATCTCATCGCACAGCCTATCGACCGAATCCAAGATGTGGGATGACATGATGATGCACGTACCAGAATCGGCCAGCTTCCTGAGAATCTCGGAATGCAAGTCCACCCTGCTGGGGTCGAGCGCGTTCATGGGCTCATCTAATAGAAGGTACCGCGCACCCGTCGCATACGCAATCGCCAGGGTAAGCTGCTGCTTCATGCCCTGGCTCAGAGTGCGGATCCTCATCTTCGCGAACTCGCCTATCTGCGTTTGTTCCACTATCTCTTCGATATCGCGAGCATGCGGCCACATATCGCAAACCATCTTGAGGTGATCTTCCGCACGCAATCCGGGATACAGCAGCGTCCCCTCACCAGGTGCATAGAAGATCATAGAACGGACCTCTCTCGCACCCGTACCCTGCACCTCATCCAGAACGATGCTCCCGTCCACGCGAGGACCCGGCAAACCTGCCATCGCACGCAGCAACGTCGTCTTTCCATGCCCGTTCGGAGCGACGAGACCGTAGACCGTACCCGGGGCAAACTCAGCGTCCACCGAATCTACGAGCACCTTCTTTCCATAAGAGATCGTCAGCGTTTGAAGGCCAATCATCGAGATCATCCCCTTTCGATCTTTGGAACACTCAGGCGCACCATCAACGGAGATACGGCGCCCAAAACCACCAGCAGAGCGCCCGATGCGCCGACGACCTCTCCAAAAGGCATCGCGTTCGTCCCTCGCCCAAGGAACCCAATCGTCCCCACCTGGGAAGCGGGATCAAACGAGGCGAATGGAGCCAGCAGCGCGACGCCCATGCCCGCGCTTTCAACATGAGCGCTCAACGAACCCAACACCAGGAGAACCGCGCAAACCACTCCGGTGACAACGGGGTTGCGGCTAATCGCTGCTGTCAACGCAGCGACGACGGAAATCACGCCGTATGCCATGACCAGCAACGGAATACTGCACAACACCGCCTCCCCCACCATGGACGTTGTCGAAGCTTCCGCCCGAATGAGAGCGACGGGATACTCCGAACCACCCGCACCGTTCTTAATCAAGGACACAACCGCAGCGGGAACCATCGACACCAAAAGCAGCGCCAAGCCAAGCAGGAGAGACAGCGCAACAGCTGTCAGAAAACGCACATGCGCTGTTGCGGGGACTTGGAAAACCAGAAGGGAACGGCACCGCAGGTGGGTGCACGCAAGCGATGTGACAACCACGGGCAACAGCCAAAACAAGGAAGGAAGCGCTGCCTGGAGATAGGAAAGGAGGATTAATGGGGGCATCTTCGTACTTAACTCGTAAACCTTGGGGTCCGGCAAGCTCGCGATCGACTCGAGCAGAAGGGCGCGCGCCTCCACACGAGAAGGAGTCTCCGGCTCGATTCCGATCGATTGCAGGAGGGTCGCATCTGCCGCGCCCAGCTCGCCTCGAGCGCGCTCGTACGTCGCAAGGCTTCGAAACCCCTCCGCAGGCGTGGGCGCGTACACGAAACCCGAAAGAGCATCTCGCATGCCTTCCAGGGCCGCTTTGCCCTCGACGTCCATATTCGCAGCGTCCTGCTCTAGATACCGATCTATTGAACGGAGCTCCCCATCCCTATACCGAACAGCGGAAACGTCACCAGCGTCAGGAAACACCTCGACCAGAGCCGGGGCCAGCATCGCCGTCGACATTGCAATCGCGCATACGGCGAGGGCAGGAGAATGCAGGAGCAGCTTCCCCATCGTTCTTACGTATGCAACGGCGGAGGCACAAGCGCTCGAACGGGCTGTCGTTCTCGATGCGGTGAAGGAACCTCTCTCAAGACAAATCGGGGACATCGGGCGCGCGCAGCCGCTCTTTCCAGCAACGCAAAGCAGGCTAATTGCCAGCACCTCGATCCCGATTGCGCATACGAGGGTAATCGCGCCACGCTCGAAGCAAAGTCCAGGCAGATTCACTATCTGCGTTGTCGGGTACGGGCTATAGGCGCCGACGGTCAACTCAGTGTTCGCATACGTAAGGGGATTCAACAGGGCGAACTCACGTAAAGCGATGGATCTTCCGTAATACCCGGGAACCATCGTCGCCCCCATCAGGGCACATACGAACACGATTCCAAGCGTAGGGTTATTGGCAATCTTCACGGCAAGGTGAACGACAAGCGAGATGAACGCCGCCACCAAGAATTGCAAGATGGCCGTCTGTGCGAACACCAGCCAAGCCGGTTTGATAACCGGAGTCGCATATTGAACGTAGCCTATCGGATAGAACAGCGAGCCCGGGCCATTCTTCACAAGTGCGGCGATTATCCCTGGAAGATTGACGGCGAAGACGGCAAGCATCGCAAAAACACTCGCCCATACGCTCGATGCAACAAGCCTGCCCAGCTCACCCATCGGTGCCTGGATGATGAGCTTTTCGCGTTTGTTAAGACGCGCGGCAAGGAACGAGACGGCAACGGCCGTTGCGGCCCATAGCAAGTACTCCTTCGATCCGTCATAAAAGGAGTACGCTCCATCCGACACCTGCAGAAACGGAAGCAGAGGAGAGAGCGGCGCCAAGACAAGACGCCCCGCGGCAAGAGGGTACAGAAGCGCGGGCATGCTTGATGAAGAGGTATAGACGCCCTCCTCCCCCGCATTCACAAGCGCATCCGCATAGGATGCTGACAATTCCTGCTCAACACGGGTTATTCCCGACTCGAGGTATTCAACCCGTCCATCGATGCCAGCCGCGCTCCTGAAGACGGGCAAAGCACAAAGAACCATCAACGCAACAACGGCAATACAGAGCGACCTGGAGGAGAGGAGCGACCTAAAGATTGCCTTCGAGATCTTGAGCATATTCATCGCCAACCTTAACCTCATCCAGTCGGAACAGAGGGGCCGAACAAAATGCTCGGCCCTTCCTCGCATCTAGTAGGTGCTATAGACAAATTGCCATTTATCAGTTGTGCCAAGAACACCACAGGAGCACATTGCAGCGAGGCGGAATTCCCTATGATGCGCGGATCGGCGATAGCCATTTCGGTAGGAGATCGTCTTGTAAGAGATGTTGAACATCGAGATGCTGTGCCCGCTTACGCCGCGAGGACAGCTGTAGCTCCAGTAGGTATCGACGACGTCGTCCGTATACCCGAGGGGCTCAACGAGGGCACACTGGCTGCTCTCCTGGGAAGGAGGCATCGGGGTATCCGCAAAAGCGGGGGCTCCCGGCAGCAACAGACAAAGAGCGAGGCCGAGGAAAACCAAGAGCTTACACGACTTAACAGTACTGAACATAATCCTCTCCAATCTAGAGGGGTTTCGGTTGCAGCATGCTGTGATTACTTGCCAGCAAAGTCAATTTAACATAAACTGTTAAAAAGTAACCTGAGTTTTTTAAATTCTTCGGAGGTTATTATGAGTTCCGACAATCGCACTCCCCGGCTTCATTCCTTCCGCATCGCATGTGCGATAGCCTCTGCGACCCTTTGCGCCACCGCCATCGCACAAGTGGCGTTCTCCTTAAAGCCAGCAATCGAAGTGCTCGACAACCCTGTAATTGCAGACTCCCCCGCGTATCCAGCCCTTGCGATCTCGACATTGGTCCCTGCCGTCATCGGTATCGCTACGACCATCCTCAGCGCCGTTCTCGTGTGGACGATCAAGAGCGGAGACCCCTTCAAGAAAGGGTCTGCGACATGCTTGAAGGTGCTCGGCATTCTCTTCGTTGTTCAAGCTGCCACCAGCCTCTACGCCGGCTCACTCAAAACCTCCGTTTCGATGTTTGGCGGCGAGGGGGCCGTCGGCGCCCAAGAGATCGCTTCATCATTCGATTGGACCTCTCTGGTTCTCGGCATCGTCCTGTTCATGCTTTCCCAGCTCTTCTTGTACGCCCGAGAGCTGTACCTCGACTCCGACGAGATTGCGTAAGGAAACGCCATGCCCGTAATTGTTCGCCTCGACAAGATCATGGCCGAGCGAAAGATTTCCTCGAACGAACTTGCCGAAAGGATTGGAACCACGCCCGTGAACCTGTCCCGTATTAAAAAAGGGCATATTCGCGGCATTCGCTTCAACACACTCGAGCAGCTATGCCTCGCCCTTCGTTGCCAACCTGGAGACCTTCTCGAAGTCATGAGCGAAGAGGATGCCCGAAAGGAGTTCGGACTCGATTGGTCCGCCGAGGACTAGAGGGCGCGACGAGACTCGTCCCCGCGTTCAAGAGTCCATCGAGACGCTCCAGGCGTTCGGCTACGGCATCACCGAGCCGGACGACCGAAATATCGCCATACGCGACGTGAAGACGAACAGTTGGCTCTAGCTCACCGAGTACGCGGCAGTGCTGGGCCCATCCCAACTGAGGTCACGGTGGTCCGATAGGGGCGCCGCCCGCGGCATGCGCCGCGGAGCGGTATCCCCTACCGAAGGGCGGGGATGCCCTCCGCTTCCAGTTCGGAATCAGCCGTCGGAGGCGTTCGGCTGACTGCGGGAACGGCCTGTCCGCTCAATGTGTTCGGCTGAGATCGGAAATCAACCCAACACGAGCCGGACACGCGCCAGACGGCTCTTCCCCGTGCGGCCTTCCCCCTTACGCTCATGTTGCAGGCATGTAACGCCGCAGCGAGCGCGCCTTTTTTGCGCCAGACAGGTACAATGATGAACACTGTACCGTAGCGGAGCGCACCCGCGCGCCGCAACCACGCGAAAGGGTTTCCCATGGCCGAGATCTCGTCCTCCCGTATCGTCATCACCGTCCTTGGCAAGAACCGCCCTGGCATCGTCGCCGGCGTCACCCGTGTCCTGGGCGAGGCCAACGTCGACATCCGCGACATCACGCAGTCCATTATCGAGGACATCTTCACCATGACCATGCTGGCCGATACCGCCGAGTCCAAGCTCGACTTCGCCGAGCTGCAGAAGGCCTTGGCCGAGGCCGGCGAGCTTTCGGGCGTCAACGTGTCCATCCAGCGCGAGGACGTCTTCAACTTTATGTACCGCCTGTAGCGAGCAAGCCGCTGGGGATAGCCTGACGCGCGCATGCCCATGCAAGCCACCCCGATGCGGCCCGGAGAGGAGCGCGCATGGCCTACGACGCCAAGAAAATCTATTACCGCTTCGATGACCACTTGAGCCGCCTGGTTCTGGATTACGAAGCAAGCCGCCAGATTTCGCCTGAGAGCGAAAGCCTCTACCACGGCCTGCCGACCGACCCTTATGACGAGGGCCTGTTTGTCGAGCACAATGTCAAGCGCGGCCTGCGCAATGCCGACGGCTCGGGCGTGGTCGCGGGCCTCACTCGCATCTCGGATGTGCACGGCTACAACAAGGTCGACGGAAAGGTCGTGCCCGATCAGGGCAAGCTCACGCTTCGCGGCTACAGCATCGAAGACCTGGTCAACAATGCCCAGGCCGAGAATCGCTACGGCTACGAGGAAGTCGCCTATCTGCTTATCACGGGTTCGCTGCCCAACAAGAAAGAGCTCGACGGCTTTTGCGAGCGCCTGGGCGCCTTTAGACATCTGAGCGACGAGTACGTCAAAGAGTTCCCTATGACCACGGTGTCGTCGAGCATCATGAACGTGCTCCAGCGCGCCGTGCTGCTGCTCTACGCCTTCGACGCCGAGCCCGACGTAATTACGCCCGAGCATGAGATCGACGTCGCCATCTCCATGCTCGCCCGTCTCCCCCGCATCGCCGCCTTCGCACACATGGCCTCGGTCGCCAAGCTTCGCGGCTCCGAGGTTCATGTACCGCACCCCACACCCGGCCTCTCCACCGCCGAGACCATCCTGCAGGTGTTGCGCGGCGGCATGGCATTCACCCGCGACGAAGCCATGCTGCTCGACGTGATGCTCATGCTGCATGCCGAGCACGGCGGCGGCAACAACTCCACCTTCGCCTGCCGCGTGCTGTCCTCTTCGGCCACCGACCCGTATTCCGCCTACGCCGCGGCTATCGGCTCGCTCAAGGGTCCGCGCCACGGTGGTGCCAATGCCAAGGTCGTGTCTATGCACGAGGACATCCGCGCGCATGTCTCCAATTGGGAGGACGAGGACGAGGTCGCGGCCTACCTGGGCAAGATCCTCGACAAGCAGGCCTTCGACGGCACGGGCCTCATCTACGGCATGGGCCACGCCGTCTATACGCTCAGCGACCCGCGCGCCGAGGTCTGCCGCCGTTACGCGCGCTCGCTGGCAGCCAAAAAGGACTTGGGCGAAGAATTCGCACTCATCGAGCGCATTGAGCGCCTGGCACCTCAGGTCATGCGCGACCACGGCATGACCAAGCCCATCTGCGCCAACATCGACCTGTACACAGGCTTTATCTACAAGATGCTCGGCGTACCCGAGACGCTCTTTACGCCGCTGTTCGCCGTCGCCCGCATGGCAGGCTGGTCGGCGCACCGCATGGAAGAGCTCTTCTGCGCGCACCGCATCATCCGCCCCGCCTACCGCCCGGTTATCGAACCGCTGAAGTACAAGCCGCTCGCCGACCGCTAGGACACGGACCGTTATAGAACTCGAGCGTGGCCAGGGCATCACCGCCCTCGGCCACGCTTTTTATGCCAGCAGAAAGGGCTGCATCAAATGATTGTGTTTTCCGATATGGACGGAACGCTGCTGACGAGCGATAAGCAGATGAGCGATGCCACCTGGGAGATGCTCGACGAGCTTGCGCGCCGCGGTGTTGAGTTTGTACCGTGCACGGGACGTCCGCTGTCGGGCATCTTTGAGCCCATCCTCGCCCACCCCGCCGTACACTACGCGGTCTGCGCCAACGGTGCCAGCGTCTGGCAGCTCGACGACAGTACGCCCACCGATACCTCACGTGCTACGCGCATTTTGAGCCGACCGCTCGACCGCGCCATCGCCCACCGCGTCCATAGCATTGCCGCCGGCCATGACGTCACCTTCGATATCTTCGCGGACGGGCAGTGCTTCCTCCCCCGCTCACTCTACGCGCGCCTGGACGAATTCTGCGGCGGCGACCCCCACATCGCGGCTTCGCTCAAGCGCACACGAACGCCGATCGACATGGATATCGATAGCAAGATCGACGGGGTCGAGACGCTCGAACGCATCGCCATGTACTGGCACGACCCGGCCGATCGCGACGCCATCGCGGCGGCGCTCGACACGCTCGGAAGCATTGAGGTCACGCGTTCGTACGCCATGAATATCGAGGTCATGGGCGAGGGCGCCACCAAGGGAACGGCCCTCACGTGGCTGTGTGAGCATCTGGGCGAGCGTCTCGCCGACGCCTGGGCGTTCGGCGACAACATCAACGACATCCCCATGCTGCAGGCAGCGGGCCACGGCATGGCCATGATCAACGCCGAGCCCGAGGACCGCGAGGCCGCCGACGCTATCACCGAATACGACAACGACCACGACGGCGTCGCCCGCACCATCATGGCCGCCCTCGCCTAGCAGCAGCAACTCGGCAGGGTAGCTGCAAGGACTGTCCCCCCACTGCCGGCAGAAAAGGAACGTCCCCATCTGCCGGATTAAGCGAGACTCTCCAGCACGCGACGGAGCTCATGCTGAACGGCGTGGTCGCGGTTGCAGCCTACGACGCGATCGGCCACCGCCTTGAGCGCGGGGCGCGCGTTTTCCATCGCGCAGCCTGTGCCGACAAAGCGAATGATCTCGTAGTCGTTCATCGAGTCGCCAAACGCCATGACCTCGTCGCGTCCAATGCCGTAATGCTCCGCGAGCTGCGCGATACCCGAGGCCTTCGACACACCGGGCTGCATGGCATCGATCCACGCGTTGCCCGAAGGCGCAAAAGTAAAGAGCTGACCAAGTTCGCGCTGTAGCACGTACGCACTGTCCATAACCGCACTGTCGTCGCAAAAGATACTCGCTTTGATGATATTTACGCTGGGATCGGGCAGCTCCCAAATGCGCTCGGCATTGGGAAGGTCCTTATCGACCTCACGCACGAACTTGCACTCGTCATCGAGCAGGAAGGACTTGGTTCGGTCAAAGAGCGCAAGATGCAGATTGGGAAACGTCCTGACGGCTTGGGCGAGCCTTCGAATCGCCAGGTGGGAATACACCTCACGGTCTACCATCTTACCGTCGGCGTAGACCTGGGCGCCGTTAGCGGCGACAAAGTCCATCTTGTCACGAACGGGCGCAAAGAACTCGCACAGGCGATCGTAGCGACGACCTGACGATGCGGCGAAATGCACGCCATGCTCGTGTAGCGCCAGAATCAGTTCGTAGGTCTCGGGAGGCACCTGGCCGTTTTCGTCAAGCAGTGTGCCGTCCATATCGGATGCAATCAGTTTAAACATAGAAAAGCTCCCTTCGGGCTTGTTGGAATCGAACGCGTATCCGATTCCAACGTACCCAAAGGGAGCTCAAATAAGACTCCGCGGGCGTAAACGTTACAAGGACCTGGCAAATAGCTCACACATGCCAGAGGTCCTACGGTCGCGGCGTCAGGCTGGCCGCCAAAGAGTGTCCCCGATGACTAGTCGTTTAAGAACGTCCCCGATGACTAGTCGGCGTAGGTGAAGGTCGTGACGTCGAACATGCCCTCGGGGCGGATGCGGAGCGTCGGGATGACCGGCAGGGGCAGGAAGATAATGCCCATGATGGGGTCGAGCGGCGGCTCAATACCCATGGCGCGCGCCTTGACCATAAAGTCGTCGTGCTGCGCCGCGACGTCTTCGGCAGTGCCTTCGCTCATCAGGCCGCCGAGCGCCAGCGGAATACGAGCCACGACCTCGCCGTTGCGCACCAGCACGTGACCGCCCTGGCCCACGGCCTCGACAGCAGCCATCATATCCGCCGCATTGTCGCCCACCACGCACACGTTGTGCGAGTCGTGGCCGATCGTGGAGGCAATGGCACCGCCCGTGATGGTAAAACCGCGCACCCAGCCGCGACCGATATGCTTGCCGACGAGCCCCATGCCGGCGGGACCGTCGCCATCGGCACCCTCGGTCTGCAACGACACGCCGCGGCCATGGCGCTCAATCAGCATAATGCGGCGCAGGCCCTCGGCGTTCTCGGGGCGAGCCATACCCGTGATGGCCTTACCCGGTACCACGTCGATCACGGCCTCGCCCGGCTTAAAGGCATAGTCGAATACGTCGAGCGAAAGCTTCGGCAGCTTAACGGAGGCGCGCAGCTCATCGGCAAGGGCTGCAACCTCGGCCATCTCGGGTGCAATCTCGCCCACAAAGGTGCCGTCCTGCGCCACCAGGGCACCGGCGGCATATACGCGATGCGGAGCCGTGGCAAACGTCAGGTCATTGACCACCAGCAGGTCGGCACGCTTGCCCGGGGCGATTGCGCCGCGGAGCTCGTGCGGGTCGCGGCAGCCGTGATCCAGGCCAAACGCCTCGGCCGTAGAGAGGGACGCCATGGAGATGGCGACCACCGGGTCGATGCCGGCCTCGATAGCCACGCGGCAGGCGTTGTCGATCATGCCGGTCGAAAGCGCGTCGGAGGGAGCGCGGTCGTCGGTCGCAAAGCAGCAGCGGCGGGCGCGGGCGGGGTTTTCCAGCAGCATCGGAGACAGGTTGGCCAGGTCATGGCTGCACGTGCCTTCGCGCAGCATCACGTACATGCCGCGAGACAGCTTGTCGAGCGCCTCCTCGGGAATCGTCGACTCGTGGTCGGCGATAATACCTGCCGCGGCATAGGCGTTGAGGTCCTTGCCGGCAACGAGCGGTGCATGGCCGTCAACCTGCTTGGACGGCGTCTGGTTGGCAGCATCGATGCGAGCACAGGTCTCGGGGTCGGCCATAAAGACGCCCGGCAGGTTCATCATCTCGCCCAGACCAAAGACATCGCCCGGATGCTCGGCAAAAAACGCCTGCATATCGGCAGCCGAAATAACGGCACCAGCCTGCTCGTCGGGCAGCGCGGGCACGCACGAAGGCATCATGTACTTGATGGAGATGGGTGCGCGGCGGCCGTCCTCAATCATAAAGCGCAAGCCGTCGAGACCGGCAACATTAGCAATCTCGTGGCTGTCGGCAATGGCGGTGGTAGTACCGCGCGTCGCGGCCATGCGAGCATACTCGGCGGGACGGATGTTCGAAGACTCGATATGCAGATGTCCGTCAATAAAACCGGGAGCGAGATAGCGACCCTGGCAGTCGATGACCTCAGTTGCCTCGTAGGTGCCAGCAGCATCGTCGCGACCATCGTAGAGCACGCCGACGATCACACCGTCCTTGACGGCAACGCTACCGGGCGCCACGCGCTGGCCGTACACATCGACAATCTGTGCGTTGGCAAACAGCGTGTCAACGGGTACACGACCCTCGGCGGCCTCGATCACAGATCTCATGACCTCAACGGACATACATACTCCTTTAACCGTAGAAAACGCTGCGGGGCGGACAAACCTTCACCGCAACAAGCCAATAGCAATTGTATGCCCAAACGATGGGTCAACAATACGCCTCTCCGCTTAACGGCACACGCCGCTTGACGCAATGGGAACTGCCGCTGAGCACCAATGACTACTCGACGACTACTAACTGCCGTCCCGACAACAAAAACGCCGATGTTTTGGCAACGACAGCGAGCGGGCCGCATTTGAGACAAGGTGACGTGAAACGAAAGGGCGCTGACCTTCTGGTCGCGCCCTTGAAGTTGAACGTCAGATTGTCCAAATG
>CABQZS010000090.1 GCA_902468695.1 uncultured Collinsella sp. | reverse complement strand
TCTGCCGTGCCGCCCGCGGCGGCTGCCGCATGCTCGGCCGCGGCCTCGTCGCCAAAGTAGCGCAGCATGTATTCGCGCAGACAGCCGGTGGTATTGCAGTAGCCCTCCATCTGGCTGAGCAGGCGATAACGGTTCTGGAGCGCCCACGCGCGCTGCTCGTCATCGAGCGCCTCGTCGGCCGCATCGCCGCGGTCGATCAAAAAGCGGCGCATACGAAAATCGTTACCGTTCCACAGCAAGTGACAGCTGGCCGGATCGCCATCGCGGCCAGCGCGGCCCGCCTCTTGGTAGTATGCCTCGATGCTCTCGGGCACGTTGTTGTGGATCACGTAGCGCACGTTGGGCTTGTCGATGCCCATGCCAAAGGCGTTGGTGGCAACCATCACCTGAATGTCGTCGTCGATAAAGGCACGCTGGCTCTGGCGGCGGGCGTCGTTGCCCATGCCGGCATGGTAACGGCCCACGCGAATGCCGCTGGGTCCCAGCGCCTCGGCAAGCTCGCCCGCCAGCGCATCGACCGTCTTACGAGTCGAGCAATACACGATGCCGCTCTCGCTCGAATGCGCAATCACGTAGTCGCGCACCCAGGCAGTCTTGGCCTTGTCGCCCATCTCCTCGCAACCAAAGTAGAGGTTCTTGCGATCGAAGCCCGTCACCACCGTCGCGGGGTTTTGCAGGCCGAGCATCTGCTGAATGTCCGCACGCACGCGCTCTGTCGCCGTGGCGGTAAAGGCCGCCACGATGGGACGCTGCGGTAGGGAATCGATGAACTCGCGAATCTGCAGATAGGCGGGGCGGAAATCCTGGCCCCATTGGCTCACGCAGTGGGCCTCGTCAATGGCCACGAGCGGCACGCCAATGCCGCCGTCCGCCGCAGCCTCCTGCGCAAAGGCTAAAAAACGCGGCTCGAGCAAGCGCTCGGGCGCCACGTACATAAGCTGGTAGCGGCCCTCGCGCGCCCGCTTGAGCACGGTGTTTTGCTGGGCCGGAGTAAGGCTGGAGTTGAGATAGCTGGGTCGCGCACCCGCCGCGAGCAACGCACGGGTCTGGTCCTCCATAAGCGACAGCAGCGGACTCACCACAAAGGTGATGCCGGGCAGCATGAGCGCGGGCACCTGGTAGCAAATGGACTTGCCGGCGCCCGTGGGCATAACACCCAGCGCATCGCGACCGGCAAGGATCGCATCGACCATGCGGTCCTGCCCCGGGCGAAACGAGGTGTAGCCAAAATAGGCGCCAAGCGTGTCGAGCGCCATCTGCTGCATGCTATCGGTCATGGTTTCCTAACGTCCAAGTCATCTGCCGCCGATTATACGCCGCCACGCGGACCGGTGCCGCACGGCCGCCGCCCAGACTAGTCGTTTAAGAGCGTCCCCAATGACTAAGGAATGTCCCCAGATGCCGGCAGAAAAGGAACGTCCCCAAGTGCCGCATCCGGGCCATGGCAACGCCGATGTTTTGGCAACGACAGCGAAAGCCCGCCAGAGCGAGCAAGGTGCCTTGAAACAAGGCGGCATTGATCTTCTGATCATGCCGCCGAAGTTGAAAGGCAGATTGCCGCTCTGGCGGGCTTGCAGCGTCGACCGATCCGCCGTTCGTTAGAACGGCGGAACCAACCCTACATCACCATAACGTAGCGCGATCCCACGTAGTACTGCTTACCCATCAGAACCGGCTCGCCATTGGGACCGGTAAAGCTGGCACGCAGGTTGAGCAGCGGATCGTGCGGAGCAATGCCCAACTCGGCCGCCTGCTCGGTATTGGCACGAACGGCCTCGACCGTGCGGTAGCCAACCGAGACAATCGGCGTTCCGCCAACACGCTCGACCTCGGCAAAAATCGACTTGTCCTCAAGATCGGCCGTCAACAACTCACGGTAGGCGTCAAACGGCACAAAGATGTTCTCCTCAAAGATGGGCTCGCCGTCGGCTGTACGCACGCGCTTAATATGCAGCAGCAGCGCGTCCTTCTGCAGGCCAAAGAACTCCATCTCGTTTTGACGTGCCGGCACAATCTGGCGATCGACCACATGCGCGCCGGCCTTCATGCCGTTGTCGGCACACAGCGCGGTAAACGTCTGCAGCGTCGAAGCGTGGAACTGGCGGTTGATGTGCGGCGTGGAGACAAAGGTGCCACGGCCCTGCTGCTTAACCAGGTAGCCATCGGAGCACAGCTCCTCGACGGCGCGGCGCACCGTAATGCGGCTCACGTCGTACTGCTCGGCTAGCTCAAGCTCGGACGGAATACGCTCCTTGGGTGCATAAACACCTTTCTCGATCGCATCCTTGATTTCGTCGTAAATCTGCTGGTAAAGCGGTGCATTTTTGGGCGCAGGCATATCTAATCACTCTTATCGAAATATCGAAATAACTAATACGTATATAACGTCTAGTTTCATATTACCTCATAATGATAATACGATACACCCTCCCTACCAAAAAGCGACAGCTTCATTTTGGTAGGTTTTATCTGGGCAAACGAGAGCCTCTCGAAAGCAACGGGGCTTTCGGGGGGCTCGTTCGGATGGGTTGCGCAGAACCGGCAAAATGCCAATACCCTACTTGCCGTCGTCCTGCTGCAGGCTGTCCTGTTCGCTGAGGCGCGCCTGCCTGCTGGCCATGCGTGCGGGCTTGTCGGGATCGGGAACAGCCGTGGGCATGGGCTCGTCGACATGACCACCCCACCAGCCGCCCACAAAGTTGAGCGTGTGGAACACGTTGATCACGGCGCCGGGATCAACGTCGCACACCAGCTTGATAATGTCCTGACTCTCGTAGGTCGAGACAACGGTGTTCAGCAGGTACATCTTTTCGCGGCTATATCCGCCGACGACCTCGGCGCAGCTAATGCCGTGCTGAAAATGGTTTACGTAGGCAGTCATGACCTCGTCTGCCTTACGCGTCGTGATCTGCAGCGTCACGCGATCGTAGCGACGATAGAAACTGTCGATGGTCTTGGTCGAAATAAACTGGAACACGATGGAATACGCCGCCTTGTCCCAGCCAAACATAAAGCCAAAGATCGCCAGGATAAAGCAGTTGAAACCAAAGATGACGCCCCAGATGGTCTTGCCCGTGTGGTTGGAGACCCACAGCGCGATAAAGTCGGTGCCGCCGGTGGATGCGCCGGATTTAAGTGCGATGGCAGCGCCCAGACCCGAGACCACGCCGCCAAAAATGATGAGCATGATCTTGTCGCCCAAAAATGGAGCGAAGTGAAAGACGTTGAGGAACAGCGACGAGAGCACGACCTGCATCATCGAGAAGATGACGAAGCGCTTGCTAATGCCGCTCCAGCATAGGAGCGCCACGGGAATGTTGAGCGCAAGCATGCCGAGCGAGATGTCGATGTGAACGCCGCCCAGCGAGGTAACGCGATCGAGCAGGACCGCGACGCCGGTAAGACCGCTCGGAAGCAGGTCGGCGGGCTGAATGAACGCCTGGATCAGAAATGTCTGGAGAACGGCGGAAATTGTGACCGCCACGGCGGTAATGGCACGGCGGACGATGGTGAGGCGGCCGAGCACGAGCACGCGGTCCGTGAGCTGATCGATGGCGTTCGCCACGGAAGCTCCTTTCGAAGGCAGATGTAGTTGTGGGGCATGCCCGCGATTGTAGCATGGAGCGTGCGGGGGCGCTTCAATTCACCCTCTCTCGACAACCAAAGCGGGACCAACAGCCTCCACGACCAAAGGCCCAAATTACAAGTGAGTAGACTTTTTACGATCTGCCGAGCACACCCAAAACCGCCACCCCTGTGACCTGCGGTTTTGCTAGAGCAGATGCACTTTGTGCTCGTACTGCACCAAAAAGTCTACTCACTTAGTCCGAATCGAAGCCAAACGAATCCAAATAGAGGACAAATTAAGCCAATCCGCAGCAAAAGACGCGTGAACCAATGCTTCTCGCGGCGGATTGACACTACAAAGCGGCCAAAATGTCGGTCAGGCTGTCGATGACAACGTCGGCGGCGGACTGATCTAGGTTGACGCCCTCGTGCGGACGCAGCGCCAGGACGCGGGCGCCGGAGCGCTTGCCGGCCTCGATGCCCAAAGGCGAGTCCTCGATAACCAGGCATTCGGCAGGCTCCACCCCCAGCGCCTCCATGGCACGCAGGTAGATCTCGGGGTCGGGCTTAAACGCACTGCACTCGTGACCGCTGATGGTGTAGTCCAGCACGTCGGCGATACCGGCAATCCCCACCAGCTCGTCAATGAGCTCGCGATAGGACGAGCTTGCGATGGCGCACTTCACGCCGCGCTCGTGCAGCTTGCGCATCACCGGCTCCGTCTGCTCGTTGAGCAGCTCGGCATACGGAACGGGATGGTCCGGGCTGTAGACCTGCTTGTACTCCACGCGCAGGCGCTCGCGCAGCTCAACATCGTCGGGCACCAGCGCCTCCCAAATGGCCGGCTCGTTAGACCCCGAAAGATCGGGGATCTCGTCAAAGTGGAACCCCTTCTCTTCCATAAACGCCACGCGGCGACGGTTGTAGAACCACTCGGTATCGACCAGCACTCCGTCCATGTCAAACAGCACTGCCTTGATCATACGCATCTCCTCCCACCTGCCAAAAAGGGGACAGGTTTATTTTGGTAGGTTTTATCTGGGGTTTTATGACGCGACAGACACGCCCTCCCCAGAGCAAAAAAGGGGACGGGGCGCAAACCCCATCCCCTCTCAATCAACCTGTAAGGTCTACTTACTTGTGATTAGTAGGAAAGCTTCCACATGTAGCGACGCATGGTCAGCGGGTGCTGACGAGCCTCGGCGATCTGGTTGCCATACTCGCGCATAACGGCGAGGTGCAGCAGCGGGTTGAAGTAGGTGATGACGCTCGCGGGCACGGCATCAGCCAGGCCGTAGTCCTTGGAGTCAATCAGAGCGACCTTGGCGCCCATGCGCTCAAGGAAGGTGAGGGCGCGGGCGTCCATCGGACGGGTAGCGCCATCAGACATGAAGAAGACGTAGGGCTTACCCTCGGTGGAAACCTCGAACGGGCCGTGGAAGTACTCGCCGGTGTTGTAGGCGGCGGCGTCGATCCACTGCATCTCGGTGAACAGGAAGGCGGCGTGAGAATAAGCCATCTTCTCGGAGGCACCGGAAGCCATGAAGTAGATCATCTTGTCGTCCTTGAAGTCCTCGGCGAACTTCTTGGCGAGCTTCTTGCAGTGCTGAGCGGCGTTCTCGCAGAGATCAAAGATGTTGGTGAGGCCGGTGATCATATCCTCGTAGTGGTCATAGCCCTCGGTCTGCTGAAGGATCTCGACAGCAAGAGCGATGGCATAGCCGGGCTTCTCGCACTTGGCAGCGTAGTTGGCGTGGAAGCCGTGGACGATGACGTGGTCGGCGTCGACGGTCAGAGCGGAGCCAGCCTTGTTGGTGAGGGAGACGACCGGGCAGTTGTGCTTCTTGGCGGTCTTGTTGGCCTCGACGGTCTCGGGCGTGGAGCCACCGAGGGAGCAGGTGATCACGAAGGTGTGCTCGTTGACCCAGGAAGGCGTATCGTAGTTGAACTCGTTAGCGGTGAAGATCTGAACGTTCAGCTTGTCCGTGTTGTTGGCCAGGAAGTACTTGGCGGGGTACAGGTCGGACATGGAAGCACCGCAGCCGACGAAAGCGACGCTGTGAATCTCGTGGTCGGACAGGACGTCAGCGACGATCTGCTTAGGGAGGTTAAGGTCGATCTCGTACATCTGACACATTCCTTTCGATTTTTGCGGCGCCACTTTGCCGGGCGCACGCAGGGTTACCGTGATTTGGACCGAATCGCCGGTCCGTTGAAGATGCGACAAAGGGACTGGCCTATTGTCACGTATAGGGATGGGAGCCTGCCTGGGGTATGGGATGTCAGGCAGGCCCCCGGGGGAAAGCGGTTAGACGCTTGGTCGCGACTAGGCCAGGATGCCGGCCGCAGAGAGGGCGATGCCGCCCACGATGGCGATCACGAGAAGCCAACCGGTGTTGACGTTCTTCTTGATGAGCCAGTACATAAGGCCGGTGAGGCCGAGGGAGATCATCTGCGGCATCATGCCGTCCAGGATGTCTTGGATAACGACGGTACCCTCAGCGAACTGCAGCGGGGTGGTGGCGCCGATCAGCGTAGCGATCATGCCGCCCACGGACATAAGGCCCACGATGCCGCAGACATACATGAGCTTCTCCATGAGGTCGCCGCCCTGAAGCTTGCTCAGGTACTCGTGGCCGCCCTGATAGCCCATCTTGGCTGCGAACCAAGTGATCAGCACAGAGGGGACGATGGAGATGAGCATGGCCAGGATCGGGCCCATGATGGAGCCCTGCTGAGCCAGCTGAACGCCCAGGCCAAAGGCGATAACGCGGATGGTGCCCTGGAAGAAGGAGTCACCGATGCCGGAAAGCGGGCCCATGAGGGAGGTCTTGACCGCGTTGATCGAATCGGGATCGAAGTTCTCGGGATCCTTGGCGTACTCCTCCTCCATGGAGGCGGCGAGACCCAGGATGAAAGCGCTCGTCTGCGGGGTGCAGTTGTAGAACGCCATGTGACGGTGGTAAGCCTCTTTCTTAGCAGCGAGCTGCTTGGGGTCGGACTCGTCCGGATAGAGGCGATCGAGCGTGGGAACCATGCCGTAGAGGAAGCCCATGTTCATCTGACGCTCGTAGTTCCAAGAGGCCTGGATGGCCCAGGAGCGCCAGAAGAACTGGCTGACCTTCTTGTTCAGGGACACGTCCTTGGTTGCGGTTGCCATAGTGTGTTCCTCCTTAGTCTTCGTCGTCTTCGAGCGGATCGTAGTCGGAATCGACACCGGCAGCTGCATGGGAACCGTTGAACTTGAAGCCCATGAAGACGACAGCCAGGCACACACCGATCAGAGCGACCGCGATGACGGACAGGTTGAGGTAAGCGGCGAGCAGGAAACCGATGAACAGGAACGGAGTCATACCCTTCTTGATCATCATGGTGAGCAGCAGGGCCAAGCCGTAGGCGGTCATGATCTTGGTCGAAACGTTAAGACCGGTGGACAGCCACTCGGGAACCATGTTGACGATGGCCTGAACCAGGTCGGTGCCAACAAAGACGGCGAGGAAGATCGGCAGGAAGTACATGATGGCGTACAGACCGGAGCCGGCGCAGATGTGCATACGGTAGGCGGTCTTGAACTTTCCGTTATCGATCGCGCTATCTGCCACATGGGTGAGGGCGGCGATGATGGAACGGAACACGATGCCGAGGAGCTGACCCAGGACGGCGACCGGGATGGCGATCGTCATGGCGGTCTCGGCGGAAGCATCGGTCAGGCACGCAAAGGCGGCGGCCACGATGCCGCCCAGGACCATATCGGGCGGAACGGCGGCGCCGACCTGCACCAGGCCCATGGACACGAGCTCGACGGCGGCACCGACGGCAAGGCCGGTGGGCACATCGCCCAGCAGCAGACCGACGAGCGTAGCGCCAACGAGGGGCTGCTCGAAGTTAAGACGACCGAGCAGGCGGGAGTCCCACATGCAGAACACGCCGACGAGGCCGACGAGCACCGCACTGATGAACGTATTCATACCCTTCTCCTTTCAGTCAGGCAAAAGCCTGGTTGATTACAGCTTGGCGTCGATGTCGACGCTCTGATACGTAGGGGTCTGCTGGACGTAGAGCTTAATGCCCATGTCGAGCAGCTGGTTGACGTCGGCCTTCTGGGTGGCGTCGAGGAAGACGGAGCTGTCCTTGCCGCCGACCTGATCGGCACCGTCGTGGTTGGCGGTGGCGCCCAGGTTGATGGCGTCGAGCTTGTAGCCCTGGCAGAACTGCAGCATCTCGGCAGTGTTGCCAAAGACGAACATGACGCGCTCGCCGAGGGTGTTGAGCTTGTCCATCTTGGCGAGGGCACGCTCGACGGTGAAGACGTTCAGGCGCACGCCCTGGGGCTTGGCCAGCTTAAGAGCGCCCTTCTTGATGTCATCGTTGGCGGCGGCGTTGTCGACGACGATGATGCGCTCGGCCTGAACCTTGGTGGTCCAGGTAAAGACGACCTGGCCGTGCAGCAGACGGTAGTCAAGACGTGCGAGGACGATCTTGGCGGGACCGGAGCTGTGACGGGACGCCTTGGCCTTCTTGACGGGAGCCGCGGCAGCCTCGACCGGTGCGTTGGGGTTGGTCAGACCGGTGCGGGCCTCGTTGATGAGGGCTGCGAGCTCGGCACCCTTGACGGGGACGGGGCTCATAGCGAGCGTGAGCGCCAGCGGGATGTTGAAACCGCTGACAACCGTGAACTTCGTGCCGTTCTTGGAAAGCTCGACCATGCTGTTGTTGACCGAGCTGCCGAGCATATCGGTCAACACATAGACGGTGTCGTCCGCGTTGAACGTGGCGATCATGGCGTCCACCTTATTGGTGATGGGCTCCTTGTCGTCACGAGCAAGCGACACGACGTGGACGTTCGACACGTCGCCGAGAACCATCTCGAGCGTGTCTTTGGCGCCTGCGGCCAGGCCGCCATGAGATGCGAGAATGATCTGATTCATCTTGCCTCCTCCTTTTCGTTATGGTCATTATAACGTCTTATACGTTGCGGATATTGCTAATTAGTATAAAGACCGCTCGCGGGTGAAAATCGACCGTTGACGGGTTTAACGTACTTGAAACGTTGGCGCAGGGCAGATCGACACTGGCCAGGCGGTGCCCATTCAAGCGTTCCGCCCATCCCCTATCGCACGAAGTACCAGGGGCTTTCCTGCACGGTGGGCTCCAGCGCGATGCCGGTGCGCTCGCGGAACAGATCCATGTCCTGCGATTTCTCCGTCCACCACGCGTTGGGCTTAAAGGTCATGCTCTCAACGATATGGCCGACAAAGGCACTGTTGCGCAGCTTGGAGAAGTTAGTGTTCATAATCAGGATGGACGCGAGCACCAGCACGATGCCCAGGACCTTGATCGCGCCGGCGGGCTCGGCGTAGATGCCAATACCGACCAGAACGGTCGCCACGGTTTCGAACGAAGCCACGACCGGCACCTTCGACGTCTCGAGATCCATCGAAAGGCCCTGCATATAGAAGATGTACGCAAGAGCCGTCGGAATAAAGCCAAAGCCTGCGAACAGCAGAATAAGCTGCGGGGACATTGCCGCGGCTACATCGGACCACGGAGCCGAAAGCACTGCCATAAAGCATCCGCCAAAGACAAAGCCCCAAAACGTCACCGCCAGCGGATGCAGCGTCTTGGTAGCCATACGGCTAAACACCGCCAGCAGTGCACCGCAAAGTCCGGCGATCACACCCGACGCGACGCCCCAAGCCGAGAAATGGAAACCAGACAGGTCGCCGCTCGTCACCGCGAGCACGCAACCCACAATGTTAAAGACGATGGCGACGAGTTTGTTGGGGGTCACGTCCTCGCGATAAAGCACGCGGCCGAGCATGACGCCAAACACCGGCGAGGTGTAGAGCAGCACCGAGGCCGTGGACATGCCCACCTCGCCCATGCACTCGTAATAGCAGGTGTTGGCGACGGCCAAGCCGACGATACCGACAAGTGCGCAGGGGACGAGCTCTTTGGGGCTTGCCTTGAATAGCGCCAGGGGACCCTGAGCCACGGTAGACCCCTCACCCGGACGGCAGCCCATAAACATCAGGACCGGCGCCAAGACAAGCGCTCCGACCAACAAGCGAAAGGCAGCCATGCTCTGGGACGAAACGCCCATGGCCGAGATGCCGTTTACAAAGATTCCGATGCTGCCCCACATAAGCGCGGCGACCAGCACCAGCACATAGCCCAGATTGCTTTTCTTCAACGCAGCCTCCTCGGTATTATTTCCAATATGTTTCGTACTACGTTATAGTCGTTATATACATTTTTCAAGACACAAATCGGCGAACGAGGGAATGAGTCCCAGGAGTGTCCCCAAGTGCCGGCACAAAAGCACATACTCATTGGGGACGTTCTTAAATGACTAGTCATTTAAGAACGTCCAACGTCTAAGGCACCACTGGTTGAGCATAAGTCAGCGAGCGGGCCGCATTTGAGGCAAGGTGACGTGAAACGAAAGGGCGCTGACCTTCTGGTCGCGCCCTTGAAGTTGAACGTCAGATTGCCCAAATGCGGACCGCGCAGCGTCGAGCCGTTACGCGGTTTGGTAAAACCGCGTAACTAATACTCAAGCTTCCACATGTAGCGGCGCGTCATATAGTCCTTGTGAGTGACGGCAGAGAGCGCACGCATGTACACGTTGTTGAGGATCGGGGCAAAGATCAGGTGGTTGAAGTACTCGCTCACGCTGTCCTTGATGTCGTTGAGGCCGAGCTCCTTGGCGTCGAGCTGATAGACGCGCTCGCCACCGTACTGGTTGACGAAGCGGATGCCGCGCTCGTCGTTGCAGCGGCTGCGGCCGACGCTGATGAGCTGGAACAGCGAGGTGCGCTTGTCCAGGATCTCGAAGGGGCCATGGAAGAAGTCGCAGGTGTTGATGGTGCAGGAGTCGATCTGCAGCATCTCCTGCACGTTGCAGATGCTAAAGACGTAGGCAGCACCAAAGAGCGGGCCCTGGGCCATGACGTTAATGCAGGGCTTGTCGGCGTTCTGCTCGGCCCACTTGGCGGCAAGCGGACGGGTGTACTCGACGGCCTTGCGATAGATGGGGTCAACCAGGTCGAAGGCGGCCATAGCGGTCTCGTACTCGGCATAGCCCTCGGTCTGCTGCGTGAGCTCCATGGCGATCATGGTCACGACGGCGGAGTTGGTGCGACCCATGCAGGACTCGTCGACGGCCAGGCTGTCGTACTGGATCTTGTAGTCGCAGACCTCGGTGAGGCCGGACTCGTCAACATAGATGGCGATGGTGCTGGCGCCGTGGTCCTTGGCGACCTGGGCGGCGACGATGGTCTCCTTGGTGCCGCGCATGGACACGACGACGGCCAGGGTGTTCTCGTTAACGTAGGCGGGGGTTGCGTGCACGAACTCGTTGCTGGTGTAGCTGGAGCTCACGACCTGCGTGGCCTCATGCTCCATAAAGTACTGGGCAGGATAGTTGCCGCCGTTGGATCCGCCGGCGCCAATCCACACGACGCGCTTGATGCCGCCCTTGTCTGCCTTGTCAGCCAAAACCTGGGAGACGACATCCTTAACCTGTTCCTGAGTAGTCATCGTGCATCAGCCTTTCTTCTCGTTTGATGCTCATCACAGGCATACAAGTTACATACATGTTTTGGTTATGTCGACTAGTTGTATGCTATATTTGTCTTAGAAAATTTGCTGATGCGGTTTTTGATAACTAGCTACCAGCGGTTTTATTGTTTTATTGAATACATGCTTGCTTAGTTAAGCATACAAGTTAGATATAGGTTGGCAATATGGGCGTCTCATCTAAAAAGAAACTGGCCCAATACGAGCGCTTGGCGGGCATGCTGCGTGACCGCATCGCCGCCGGCGTCTACGCGCGCGAAGACAAGCTGCCGTCCGAGATGGAGCTCATGGACGAATCGGGGCTGTCGCGCAGCACCGTGCGCCATGCCCTTAAGGTGCTCGTTGATGAGGGCCTGGTGCGCACCGAGCGCGGGCGTGGCGCCTTTGTGGCCGACACGCCCGCGCTCCACGAAAACAACCTGGTGTTTTCGAGCTATACCAAGCAGGTCGAAGGCCAGGGCATGAAGCCCACCACGCGCACCGTGGACTCGGGCTTTGCCAAGGCGGCCGGCAGCATAGCTAAGTTCTTTGACGCCGCCGTGGGCAGCAAGCTCGTCAAACTTGTCCGTCTGCGTTATCTGGACGATGCGCCGCTGTGCCTGGAGACCACCTATCTGCCGCCAAGCTTCGAGGCACTCATCGACCGCGATATCAACGGTTCGCTCTACGCCACGCTGCGCCAGGAATTCCATCGCGCGCCGGCACAGGGGCATAAGACCTTTGAGGTGTGCTATGCCTCGCAAAACGAAGCGTTTTTGCTCAACGTTGAGCGCGGGCAGGCGCTGATCCTGATCACCGACTACGTCTACGACACCGACGGCCGCCCGCTCCATGTCTCCAAGCGCATCCAACGCACCGACCGCGCCAAATACACTGAGCCCATCGGCTAACCTGCCAAAAAACCTGTCCCTAAATGGTAGGTTTGGGGAGGTCGGGGAACCAGGTTGGCTTGGGCTGGTTGGGCGTGCGCTCGGCTAGGACCAGCTCCATCCAGCACATGTCGTACCAGCGGCCGAACTTTTGGGCGCAGCGATCGAAGGCGCCCACCAGGCGGTAGCCCATATGGGCATGGAAATCCTGACTGTTGTGCGTCAGATACTCGTCGTCCTTGTCGTGCGGCACGGCAATGAGCGCGCACATGTTGGTGATGCCCATCGCAATCAGGCATTGCTTGAGCGCATCGTGCAGCTTGCGGCCCAGCCCGCCGTGGCGCACGTCGCGCGCCAGGTAGATCGACGTCTCGACCGACCAGTCGTATGCCTCGCGGCTGTTGAGCGGACTCACATAGGCATAACCTACCGGACACCCGTCCAGCTCCATCACCAGATACGGATAGCGCTTGAGCGTACGCTCGATGCGCCCGGCGAACTCCTCAACGCCCGGCACCTCGTATTCGCAGGTAATCGCCGTCTGGCGCACATACGGCTCATAGATGGCAAGCAACGCCGGCGCATCATCGGGCGTCGCCAGGCGAATCGTCGGCTCGGACATCTCGGTCATACAACCCTTCTCCCCCAAAAGCAAAGGCCATCCTGCGCCAAACCCGACGCAAGGCGGCCCCTCGTCATTACATCAGGCTACAGGACAGCCGCCAACGCGTCGATGTCCTCCTGCGTCGTGGCCCAGCTGGTGCAAAAACGCACCACCGTGTGGGTATCGTCGTACTTTTCCCAGTACTCGATCGAGGCATGCTCGCGAATGCGGGCCATGTCCTCGTTGGGCAGAATCACAAACTGCTGGTT
>CABQZS010000089.1 GCA_902468695.1 uncultured Collinsella sp. | reverse complement strand
CTATGACTCGTTCGTTAGTAATCAACACCGCTTCTCACGCGGTGCCGATACGAAGGGAGTTCCGTATGGCCGAACTTACTGACCGCTTCGGGACCATGGTGTTCTCTGAGGAAGTCATGAAGGACTACCTCCCCAAGGACATTTGGAAGCGCCTTGCTGCAACCCTCGAGGGCGGTGAGCCGCTCGACCTGGATGTGGCCAACGCCGTCGCCCATGCCATGAAGGTCTGGGCCATCTCCAAGGGCGCGACGCACTATGCGCACTGGTTCCAGCCGCTTTCGGGCATTACTTCCGAGAAGCACGACAGCTTCCTGGAGCCCAACCACGACGGCACCGCCATTACCAAGTTTACGGGCAAGAACCTCATCCAGGGCGAGCCCGATGCCTCCAGCTTCCCCAACGGCGGCCTGCGTGCTACCTTCGAGGCCCGTGGCTACACCGCTTGGGACCCCACTAGCCCCGCCTTTATCAAGGACGATGTCCTGTGCATCCCCACGGCTTTCTGCTCCTACACGGGCGAGGCCCTGGACAAGAAGACCCCGCTGCTGCGTTCCATGACCGCGCTCTCGCGTGAGTCTAAGCGCGTTTTGGCGCTGTTCGGTAAAACCCCCAAGAAGGTCGTTCCTTCCGTGGGCGACGAGCAGGAGTACTTCCTGATCAAGAAGGACGCTTACCGCAAGCGCAAGGACCTGGTCATCACCGGCCGCACCCTCTTTGGCGCCGCTCCCTGCAAGGGCCAGGAGCTCGAGGAGCACTACTTTGGCGCTATCCGCCCCACCGTCTCGGCTTATATGAAGGATCTGGACGATGAGCTGTGGGCGCTTGGCATTCCCGCCAAGACCAAGCACAACGAGGTTGCTCCCTGCCAGCATGAGCTCGCCCCCGTCTATGGCGAAGTCAACGAGGCCATCGACCAGAATCTGGTCATGATGGAGAAGATGAAGCTCATCGCCTCCCGCCACGACTTGGTCTGCCTGCTGCACGAGAAGCCCTTTGAGGGCATCAATGGTTCGGGCAAGCACAACAACTGGTCGCTTGGCACCGAGTCCGAGAACCTGCTCGATCCGGGCGACACCCCGCTCGACAACCTGCAGTTCATCGTCTTCCTCACCGCGGTGATCGAGGCCGTCGATAACTATCAGGAACTCCTGCGCGCCTCTGTTGCCTCGGCCGGCAACGACCATCGTCTGGGCGCCAACGAGGCTCCTCCGGCGATTATGTCCATCTTTCTGGGCGACCAGCTTACCGAGGTCGTCGAGAAGATCATCGATGGCAAGGCTTCCGTCCATGCCACGCGCGGCGTGCTCGACCTGGGCGCCGATACTCTGCCCAAGCTGATGCAGGACAACACTGACCGCAACCGCACCTCCCCGTTTGCCTTCACCGGCAACAAGTTCGAATTCCGTGCCTGCGGCTCCGAGCAGAACGTCTCCGACTCCAACCTGGTGCTCGATGCCGCCGTGGCCAAGTCGCTCAAGTCCTTCGCTGACGCGCTTGAGGGTACGCCCGAGGATGAGTTCCAGGACGCTGCGCTCGAGTACTGCAAGAAGGTCCTGACCGACCACCAGCGCATCCTCTTTTCCGGCGATGGCTACTCCGACGAGTGGCCCGTCGAGGCCGAGAAGCGCGGCCTTGCCAACAACAAGACCACGGCCGACGCCCTGCCCGCCTTTGTTTCCGAAAAGGCCATCGCGCTCTTTGAGGAGACGGGTGTCCTGACCAAGGCCGAGGCTCAGTGCCGCTACGACTGCAAGCTCGAGAAGTACAACAAGCTCATGAACATCGAGGCCACCACGATGGTTCGCGAGGCGCGTCGTACCTATCGCCCGGTCATTACCGCATATGCCACCAAGGTCGCTAAGGGCCTTGAGACTATTCGTGCCGCCGGTGCCGAGGCCGCCATGCAGTGCGAGCAGAACACGCTCAACAAGCTCTGCAACGGTATCACCACCATCAACGACTCCATCAAGGCGCTCGACGCCGTGCATCAGAAGGCCGAGGGCCTCGATGGTCAGGAGCAGGCCAACGTGTATGCACATGAGGTCGTTCCCGCTATGGATACGCTGCGCGCCGCCGTGGATGCCATGGAGGAGATCGTGGCCGCCGACTACTGGCCGGTCCCGACCTATGACGACATCCTGTTCTACGTGTAGAGCGTAACTGACATATCGTCACGGTATTGAGCCGGGGTCCGCATCATGCGGGCCCCGGTTTTTGTTTGCGAAGGGCGCTTTGAAGCCCGTTTTGCACCTGATTCGCCCGCGCAATAAGGGGGCGTGGACAAAAAACGTCAAAAATGAGTACTGTCACAAGTCCTGTAGCATTATTTTTTTGCAAAATATGCAGTGTTACACAACATATGTTCAAGTACTTAGCTGATAAACGCCTGCAATTCTTTCGCCGTAGGACCCCTGGCGTCTAAATCGCCTTCTGATGGCATGAAATCGCTGTTACTAAATTGGTGACAGTACTCATATTTGCTATTTTTTGCCCACAGGCCTTGCGATGATGCCTGGATTCGCACCCTGTCGGGTTCGAATCCAGGCATATCGGTAGCAAAAAGCCCGTCACTGCAAGGGCAACGGGCTTCTCAGTTTAAATGGTGCCCCCAGCGGGATGTCCGCGTGCGGCTGACGCCGCCCGCTTTCGCCGCGTCGCTTCGCTCCTTGCGTGCTGCGCTGGAAAACGCTTCGCGTTTCCTCAGCTCCGCACCCTGTCGGGTTCGAATCCCGGCGCATGGGTAGCAAAAAGCCCGCTACCGAATTGGTAACGGGCTTCTCAGATTCTGTGGTGCCCCCAGCGGGATTCGAACCCGCGATATCCACCTTGAAAGGGTGGCGTCCTTGGCCGCTAGACGATGGGGACAGCGGGAAAGAGTATAGCAGACTTTTTTGCCGGCGCGTATATCGTTGGCAAACTGGAAAACCACCACATAGGAGCTGGCTCTCTATCCCGATCTTCAAATATCTCAACCTGTAACATCTGGGCGGGCAAATCGGCTCTATCTGTTACAGATCGAGACAAAAGGCAGGCGTCGGGACGAACATCTCATTCTGTAACAGTAAGACGACTTTTAACGGTCTAGATGTTACAGATTGAGACAAACCGCTGGGATGGGTCAAAACCACCACAAAGGTGCCTGTTCCCTTTGTGGTGGTGGGGTGCTAGGGGAGGAGCTTCATGGCTGCGTCGTGGGCGGCGCGCTCGTAGGTGTCGTCGAGGGGCTTGAGCGGCAGCAGGGCTGTGGCCTGCGCATCGCCGCGGCGCTCGAGGGCGTGGGTAATGAGCCAGTCGGCGAGCTCGGGGTTCTTGGGTAGCGCTGGTCCGTGCAGGTACGTGCCGATGACGCCCTTGTAGATGATGCCCTCAAAGCCATCGTCGCCGTTGTTGCCGGTGCCCGCAACGACGGACGTTCCGAGTGGCGTGGCCTCTGTATCGAGCAGGGTGCGGCCGCCGTGGTTCTCGAATCCCACAAAGGGCTCAGGTGCCAGGTCGGTCTTGACGGCGACATTGCCGATCAGGCGGTCGGAGCCGCGTACAGTTTCGGCGGCAATGACGCCCAGACCCTCAATGCGATCATCGCCCATATAGTACGAACGACCGAGCAGCTGATAGCTGCCACAGATGGCAAGCAGTGTGCCGCCGTCCTCAACATAGGCCGCAACCTTGTCTTTTTGAGCGAGCAGCTCGTGCGCCACGGCCAGCTGGTCGCGATCGGAGCCGCCGCCCATCATGACGATATCGGCATCATGCAGATCGAGCGTCTCGCCCATGCGGACCTCGTCCACGCGCACGGGAATGCCGCGCCAGGCGCAGCGGCGCTCGAGGGCGATGACATTGCCGCCGTCGCCATAGAGGTTGAGGGCATCGGGATACAGGTAGACGATGCGCAGCGGGCGCGAGAGCTCGACCGGCGCGACGCCGACGGGGACGGCACTGCCATCGGCGCACGTTGCGGCGTGGGCGGCAACCGTAGCCGCATCGGTACCCTTAAGCTCGTCGAGCTCCTTTACCAGCGGCGGAAAGGCCGTGTAGTTGGCGACGGCATAGAAAGTGTCGCCAGCCTCCTCGTCTGCCACGGCGCCGATCGCCTGCGCGACGTCCGAGATAATTGCGGCATTGATGCCGGCGTACTTGAGACGCACCTGCATATCGTGTGCACGCGTGCCGCCGGCAAAGGCGACAAGTCCCGTTGTGTCGGCGATGCGCTCAAAGTCGACGTCGTAGATCCACGATACATCGTGGCCGTCGGCATCGTTGTCGTTGAGGAAGAAGGCGCAGAGCCTGCCGCCTGCCGTTTTAATGGACTGAATCTGGCGATCGAAACCCACGGGATTTTTGGCCAGGTTTGCCTCGACGGTACGGCCGGCGATCTCCCAGCGGCCCATACGCCCGCCCGCGGGGATGTAGGCATCGAGCGTGGGCTGCAGATGCGCCGCGTCCACGCCCAGCTCGTGGGCAGCGAAGAAGGCTGCGGCTACGTTGTAGACCATATACAGGCCGTTGTAGCGTGTGGCGATGTGTACGGCAGCTGCGTCGGGCGCAGATCCAAAGACCAGGTCAAAGCCGTAGCCGTCGCAGCCGAGCTCCACGCCCGTCACGCGACGGACAAGCCCAGGGCGGGCCCAGCCGCACGAGGGGCAATGGTATGCGCCAAGCTGTCCGTACTGCACATAGTCGTACTCCAACGGCGCGTTGCACTGTGAGCAAAAACGCGAGTCGCTAATGCGGTCGGATTCGGTGTCGGTGGCGCCGTCGATGCCAAAGGCGATGCTTGCGTTGGGAACGCGCGCGGCGATTGCGGCACATAGCGGGTCGTCTGCGTTGTAGATGAGCGTTGTTGCCGGAGAGAGCTCCAGCGCGTGGGCGATGACGTCCTGGGTGTGGTCGATCTCGCCGTAACGGTCCAGCTGGTCGCGGAACAGGTTGAGCAGCACAAAGTACGTCGGCTTGAGCTTGGGCAGAACGCGTACGGTGTAGAGCTCGTCGCACTCAAAAACGCCCACGCGCTTGCCGCTGCTGGTGTGCTTAAGGCCGCCGCGGGCCTCGAGCAGAGCACCCACCACACCAGGCTCCATATTGTTGCCGGCGCGGTTGCACACCACGGTAGCGCCGCTGGCAGCAACTGCGTCGGCGATGAGGTTGGAGGTCGTGGTCTTGCCGTTGGTGCCGGTGATCACCACGCTGCGGTCGACCAGGCTTGCGAGGTCGCTTAGCAGCTCGGGGTCGATCTTCATGGCGATACGGCCGGGAAGCACGCCACCCTGGCGTTTGAGGACAGAGCGCAGCCCCCAGCGGGCGATATCGCTCGAGGTGCAGGCGAGAGATGAGCGGAGGTTCATGAAGCCGTTCCTAACATAGATGACATGGTCGGGGCGATCGCGTCGCTAAAAGCCGTAGCGGCGCGCAAATTCCTGGGCAAGCTGCGATACGTCTTCGCAGGCGTTGGCCCAGGGGGCAAAGTCGGGGGTGTCCGAGATAATGCCGTCGGCTTCCCAAACCGCCTGGTGCGAGAGGTCCCAGGGGTCGCGCGGCTCGGGTCGGCAGGGAAGATACGGCGTCTGGTACATGGGGTTCAGCAAGAAGAACGCGCCGCCCTCGCAACGGTTGGCGAACTCACGCAGCGCGCGCGTCGCCGGGCGCATCTTGTTTGTTTTGAACAGCAGAATCGTGCGGGCGAGCAGGTACCAGGGGGAGTTCTCGAGTGCGTCTGCCCCCATCTGTTCCTCGAGCTGATGTGCCAGGGCAAAAAAACCGTCCTGGTCTTCCAAGCGGGCGAGGGCAAGCAACACGGTGCCGGCGGCCCGGGTGGGATAACCCTCCGCCTTAAGGACGCGGCGAGAATAGTTGGCGGCGGCGCGGTAACGAGCGCTCGCCATGCACAGCTGCGAGATGGCCTCGAGCGTGTGAAGCCAGCCGATAAGCGCCGGCTCGCTCACGGTAAGGTCTGCTGCGGTGACACCGTCGGCCAAAACATTATTGGCCCAGTAGTGCGGGGCCTCCATATCAAACCCGGGCACGCTCTGTTGCAGGTAGTCGGCCGTACTCGTCTCGAGCTTCATCAAGTCGCCCAGGCAGGCATCGACGGGCGTGTCCGCCAGGATGATGGCGAGCAGCTGGGCATCGAGGACATGCGCATCGACGCGAACAATCTTGAGCAGCTCATCGCGCATGTCGTCGAACAGGCGGTTGCGCGTCTGCTCAAACTCCTCGTCGCTGCCCATATCCTCGATGCGGCGAAGCTCGTCAAGCAAATGACGATGAACGCCGGCATAGGACAGCAGCGCTTGGGCATGCTCGGTCTGCGCATACTTTTGAGGGTTTGCGCTGATGTCGTTATGGACAAGCTCGCGTGCTGCATCGGTGAGTTCGGGGTGCGATGCCAGATAGGTGCGCTCCAAGTAGGCGGGGATGTAGACGCTCGGATCCATTAGAGGTCTCCTCCCTTAAATGGAAGCCCCTGCTCGGCTGCGCGTAGGATGCGCTCGTCGATTTGGGAGCGCACGATGTCGTTGGTGGCGACCCAGGCGGCAAAGCTGGCGTTGTCGGGCGCGCCTAGGCCCTCCTGCAGCACCGGCGTCGCCTCGGACAGGGCAAGGACGAGCTCATCGGTGGAGCCCGGACCTACGTTGACGCGGGCATAGACGCCATCGGGAAACTCGGTTTGGAAGTAGAGTGCCTCGGCTGCGTGCGGACACGAGCGCGCAAGGATACGCAGGTAGTGCTCGGCGCCCTCGTAATCCAGCTCGCGCCAAGCAGCGCTCATCAGCGCGATGAGCGTCCACGGGTCCAGGTCGCGCTCTGCGTCCTTGGGACGGCGGCGCAGCGGCGTGTTGGCGAGATAGGGCACGGAGTGGGCGGAACGAAAACGCTTGAGCTCCTCGGCAGGGTATTCGAGCTTTGCCATGGCAAGCATCGCGGTATGGCGGACGCCAGCGGGGTCGTTGGGCGCAAAGTCCAGGCTGCGATTCGCGGCATCCAGCGACATGCGGTAGCGGCCGCTAATGAGCGCGCGCGATGCCAAGGCGGCAAGCCAGCGCAGGTAGGGACGGCGGGTCAGGTCGCCTGCGGCCTCACGCTCGTAGGGGTCCTGTGCCGAGGCAATCTTGAGCGCCAGGTCGTGCTCCACCTCGTCGCACTTGGACACCAGATACTGTACGTATTCCTCGTTGGATTCGGCGGTGAGCGCCGTCAGCATGCGCTGGGCATCCCAGTTGGCCGGATCGAGCGCGGCTGCCTCGCGGAGCATGTTCTCGGCTGCGGCTTCTTCTTGCTCTGCCTGGGCGTCGTCGGGGATAAAGGGGATGCGGTAGTCGACAGCCTCGACGACCTTGGCAATCAGATGCCCAGCTCGGTCGCGGTCGTGCACGATGAGCGGCGCGGGGTTGCGGGTGAATTGCTCCATTAGACGCTCGACGGCGGGGCCGTCAGTGAGCGGGATATTGTCGCGGCGCAAGGCCTCAAGAACGAGGCGATGGCAATCCTCTTGAATGGGATCGAATGCCATGGGGCCTCCTTTGCTGCGGTTAGGGTTCAAATGTTTCTATATAAGGTTCTAGTTTACCCGCATGTGGCACACCGGGGGTGCCGCACTTGGACTTGCACCTTTGCACCACGAAGACGGATGTCGCACAAATGTCGGCACCTCGGTTGCGCGGGTGGTATCACAGTGCCGTAAACGGTCGATTTTTGGCGGCGAACGGGGCACATTTTGGAGGGGCACAGCCCTGTCCGGGATATGTGGTCAACCCTGATAAAACGTTTGCCCAGCTTGGGAGTATGAATGACCCCACAAGGGTCTTCAGGGATAGAAAAAACGTTTCATCATTGTCAGCTTTAGGTGAATAACTGACCAACCAGAACGGTAAAATAATGTTTGTCTGAGCGTCGAGACGTTAAGACATCGCGCATTGTCATCGCCGGCAACGCGCAAACCGGTCCTAACGGAGCCAATTGGGTGCTCCGTTATATACGCAAGTCTAAGAGGGGCTTGTTTAGGAGGCACAGTATGGGACGTTTTACCAATCCTCGCGATCTGTACTTTGGTGAGGGCGCTCGCCACGAGGTAAAGAACCTCAAGGGCAAGAAGGCCATCATCGTTTCTGGCGGCAGCTCTATGCGCCGCGGCGGGTTCCTGCAGGACGTTGAGGCCGACCTTAAGGAAGGCGGTTTCGAGGTCAAGCTGTTCGAGGGCGTCGAGTCCGACCCGTCCATTGAGACGGTCATGAAGGGCGCCGAGGCCATGCGCGAGTTCGAGCCCGACTGGATTATCGCCATCGGCGGCGGTTCGCCCATCGATGCCGCTAAGGCCATGTGGGTCTTCTACGAGTATCCCGAGGAGTCCTTCGATAACATCATCCAGCCGTTCAGCTTCCCCG
>CABQZS010000088.1 GCA_902468695.1 uncultured Collinsella sp. | reverse complement strand
ATATGGAGAAGGAGGTCCCCCACCGTCCGAATTCCCAGACGGCGAAGGGCCTCCTCACGTTTACCCGAAACATATTTGAGTCGCGCGATATCCTCGTCGAGCGCATTGCTCTGGGCAAAGCGCTCCGAGACGCGCGGCACGGAGCACAGCTCGGACATAGGCAAAGCCTACTCGATCGAGAAGATCACGGGATAGAGCGGCTGCTCGCCACGATGGGCGTCGATCTCCAGATCGGGCTGAGCCTCCTCGATGGCGTCGACGATCTCCTGGAAGGCCTCGTCGGATAGCTCCTCGCCGGCCAGAATCGTCAGCGCGTCGCCTTCCTCTTCCTCCTGCATGCGGTTGATGCAGTCGAGCGTGACCTGCTTCACGTCGGAACCGACCACGTCGATGGAGCCGGCGATGATGCCCATGACGTCACCGGAGTGAATCGGAGAGCCGTCCGAGGCGCTGGAGTCGCGCACGGCGCGGGTGACCTCGCCATCGCGGACCTCGCTGATGGCGTCAACCATGGCGGCAACGGCGTCCTCGAGCTCAGAATCGGGCAGGACGGCGAACAGCGCGGAGAACGCCTGCGGGACGGTCTTGGTGGGAACGACGGCGACCTTCTTGTCGGTGCAGGCAGAGGCTGCGGCCTCGGCAGCCATGCGGATGTTGCCGTTATTGGGCAGGATGATGACCGAGGTCGCGTTGACCTGGTCGACGGCGCCCAACAGGTCGGCGGTCGAGGGGTTCATGGTCTGGCCACCCGACACGATCACGTCGACGCCGAGGGACTTGAGGATGTCGGCCTCGCCGGAACCGGCGGCAACGGCAACAAAACCCAGCGCCTTGGCGGGCTCGGCGGCCTTTTCCTGATCCTCGTGGATCTTGGCGGTACGGTCATGGGCCTCCATCTCCATGTTGTGGATAAAGACCTCATAGATCTGACCGAGCTGCAGCATGTGCTCGAGCACCAGGTTGGGGGTGTTGGAGTGCACGTGGATCTTGTAGTCGGGATAGGCGCCCACGAGTAGCTCGCAGTCACCCATGGAGCCCAGGAACTTAAGGCACTCGTCCTCGTCAAACGGGGCATCGGCCTTAAAGAGGAACTCGTTGCAGTAGCGGAACTCCGAGCCCTCCCAGTCATCGTTGGCCTCGATCTCAACGCGACCGAGGGCCGCATCGCGGGCAGAGCCGGCAGAATCAAACGTGGCGGAGAAATCCTCGACAACGGTGCTACGGCCGAGCGCGGCGGCAACAAAGTTCTCCAGGAAGATGGCAAAGCCAAAGGCGCCGGAGTCGACCACGCCGTTCTCCTTCAGAACCGGCAGCAGGTCGGGCGTGCGGGCGACAGACTGGTAGGCCTCGACGACGATGGCATCGAGCGCGTCCTCGGCCGAGAACTTCTTCTTTTCGCACTCGTCGGCCTTGGTCGAGACATCGCGCAGTACCGTGAGGATCGTGCCCTCGATGGGCTTGCGGACGGCCTGGAAGGCGACCTTGACGGCACGACGGAACGCATAAGCGATGTTGGCGGAGGTGATGGGCTCATCGGCAGAGACGAGGCCCTCGGCCACGCCGCGCAGAATCTGCGACGTGATGACGCCGGAGTTGCCGCGGGCTCCCATCAGGGAACCATGGGTGATGGCCCCGGCGATGGCTTCCATGTCGGCGTCGGCAGGAAGAGCAGAAAGCTCCTTGGTCACCGAGGCAAGCGTGAGCGACATGTTGGTGCCGGTGTCGCCATCGGGTACGGGGAAGACGTTGAGCTTGTTGATCTCCTCGGCCTTGTCGGAAACGGCAGCCGCAGCGATCGGAAAACAGGTGCGAATGGTCTTTGCAATCATGGGTATTTGAATCTCCGTTTTCGGATGCTAGTTCAGACGGCTCTTGAGCGCGTCGATGTGGATGCCGATCTTAAGGCTGGCGGGATCGATCTGGGCGATCTCCTGCAGGGTGAAGGCAACGGAGCTCGAAAGATTGTGGCAGACGGACTTCATGTTGACGCCGTTCTCGAGCACGACGTGCAGATCGACCGTAAGGCCGTTCTCGTCGGCGGAGACAAGCACGCCCTTGCGGAGGCGCTGACCGGCAAGCAGGCGCACGCTCTCGGCGCCCTGGAGCTGCTCAGCCATACCGACAACGCCATAGCACGTCATCGCGGCATAACCGGCAATATCGGCAATAACGTCATTCGAGACGCTCAAGCTGCCGTTAATGGTCTCAGACACAAGAGTCTCCTTATCTGGTGCTCGCGGCACCATCCCGTGGGAGCAATCATTGCAATATTCTACAACGACCGCGCCATGTTGAGGTGGCGGGCCTCGGGATTACATCCTCGACACGAAATGTTGATACGGTAACGTTCGCGAACGGCGATCGCGGCATGAAAAAACCCGTCGCATAAGCGACGGGTTTTACAACCTGGCTCCCCGGGTAGGACTCGAACCTACAACAGCGCGGTTAACAGCCGCGTGCTCTACCATTGAGCTACCGAGGAATAGGTGCGTGCTCTCAAGCAACGAAGTTTATTATACGGACGAATCAGCTCAGGGCAAGAACTTTTTTGAGAATTTTTCCGACCCAGTCGTTGGGGACGTTCTTAAACGACTAGTCGTTTAAGAACGTCCCCAACGACTAGATGAAAGCGCCCCCGAGCGGATGTGCTTGAGGGCGCCTCTTGCTTGACTAGCTTTCGATATAGTCTTTGAGCTTGCTGCTGCGGCTCGGGTGGCGAAGCTTGGCCAGGGTCTTGGACTCGATCTGGCGAATACGCTCGCGCGTGACGCCAAACTCGCGACCGACTTCCTCGAGCGTGCGAGGATGTCCGTCGACAAGGCCAAAGCGCAGCTCGATAACCTTGCGCTCACGATCGGCAAGCGAATCGAGCACCTGGGTGAGCTGCTCCTGCAGCATGGAGAAGCTGGCCGCATCGGGAGGAACGATGGCCTGGGAGTCCTCGATGAAGTCGCCCAGCTGGGAATCCTCTTCCTCGCCGATGGGGGTCTCGAGCGACACGGGCTCCTGCGAGATCTTCTGGATCTCGCGGACGCGGTCGGCACTCATGTCCATCTCGGCACCGATCTCCTCGGGGGTCGGGTCGCGGCCCAGGTCCTGAAGGAGCTGACGCTGCACGCGGACGAGCTTATTGATGGTCTCGACCATGTGCACGGGGATACGGATGGTACGGGCCTGGTCGGCGATAGCGCGCGTAATGGCCTGACGGATCCACCACGTGGCGTACGTGGAAAACTTAAAGCCCTTCTGGTAGTCGAACTTCTCGACGGCGCGGATCAGACCGAGGTTGCCCTCCTGGATCAGGTCCAGGAACAGCATGCCGCGACCGACATAGCGCTTGGCGATGGAGACGACAAGACGAAGGTTAGCGCTGATGAGTGCCTGCTTGGCTTCGAGACCCACGTTCTCAATGCGCGTAAGACGACGCACCTCGGCACGCGTGAGTTCGAGCTCACCAGCATCGGCAGCCTCGAGCTTCTCGGTGGCCTCAAGACCGGCCTCGATCTTCATGGCCAGATCGACCTCTTCGGAGGCGGTCAGCAGGTCGACCTTGCCGATCTCCTTGAGGTACATACGGACCGGGTCGCCGGTCAGCATCACCGTGGAGGCATCAATGCCGCGCACGCGCGAACGCGAACGGGACGTACGCACGGTGCGCTTCTTCTTGCTCTTGGAAGAACCCATCTCGGCGTCAGCCTGACGGGCCATCTTGAGCTCATGATCATCGAGCGAGCCGGAATCATGCTCGTCGTCGTCATCGAAATCGTCGGTATCAGAATCGGTATCGTCACCGTCGACGTCCATGGGGGCGTCGTCGTTACCGCTCGCGGAGATAATCTGGATGCCGCTGTTGCGCAGCGCGGAATACACCGCAGTGAGCTGCTCATCAGTTACATCGATATCCTTCAGGGCGACCTGAATCTCGTCCTCGGTTACCGAAGTCCTGTTTGAGCCGTTGCCCATAAGCTTTGCAACGTAGGATTCCAGCCCAGTACCCGTGCTCTCAGTCTTTTTTGGCACAGATTCTCCCTTCATAGTCCACAGGACCCAATACTTTAGCACACACATAGACGTCTATACCCAAAAAGAGGACTGGATATAGGCGAGAATACGCTGGTTGACCACAACATCTAGGCCTGTTCGGTGCCTGCGGCCTCCAGACCGATCAAACGGAACGGGTCCGCCACGCCGCCGATCGACTTTTGCAGCTCGCGTTGACGCTGCGAATCCTGCGCGGCCTGCACGGTCAGCGCGCGACGGGCCTCATCATCGAGCGAACGGTCCTGGCGCAGCTTGGCCTGTGCGGCACGCATGCGGCGTTTGATGGTGTAGAGCTCGAGCGTATCGAGCATAAACACGATGTTCGTCTCGGTGGGGTGTTTGCTCGTCGCCGAGATGCGCCCGGCACTCACAAGCGTTGCCGCCTCGGGACACACCGAGCGCGCCGCATCCATGCAGGCTGCAGGATCGGTTCCCGGTGGCGTTGCCAGAACGGCCCATGCGATAGACTCGTGACGTGGGTCAACCCACTCGATGGAGCAGATGCGGTCGGCATACGTGCGGAACAGGTCGGGGTAGCTCGTGAGCATGGTCAGCAGCTCGCGCTCCCCTGCCAAGGACTTGCGCTCTAGATCGGTAAGAACCATCGGCGCCGCCGCAGCCGGTGCACCCGAACCATCAGCCACAGGCGCAGCGCCCATACCATCAGGCACATCAATCGGCGGAAGATCGTCGACGACCTCCACGGGCGCGGCACCGTAGGCATCGAGCGGGACGTAGTCGTACGGCTCTTCTTCGACCGGCGCGGACACCGGCGGCGTCGCGCCCGATGCCCAAGCACCGCGACCGGCATCGCGAGAACCCGACGCCCGACCGCCCACGCTACCGGACCGCTCAGCCTGTGCCCGCTGGCGCTCATAGTTCTGTTCACGACGTCGTTCCGCATCCTCGCGCTTGGCGACATCGCGAAACACGCGGCCCGAACTCGCGCGCACGGTCTCCAGGTCCAAACCCAACAGGTCGGCAATCTGAATAAAGTACGTGTCGATCATATAGCTGTCACGTAGCGGATAGATGAGCGTGAGAGCGTCCTCGAGCGCTTTGGCGCGACCGCCCGGTGTGGTAATGTCGCTCGACTCCTGCAGCGAGCGGTAGACAAAATCCATGAGGGGCTCGGCCGCGTCAATGCGCGCCTGAAGCTCCTGGCCGCCATGCGCCGTGATGAACTCCATGGGGTCGTTGCCGTCGGGCAGCACTACGCAGCGCAGGTCCATCGAATCCTGCTCGATAAACTGAATCGCGCGGCGAGCGGCCTTTTGACCGGCGGCGTCGCCATCGAACATATATACAATGCGCTTGGCAAAACGGGTGAGTGTCTTAACGTGATGTTCCGTGAGCGCCGTGCCCAGCGTGGCGACGACGTTTTTGATCCCCGCCTCCCAGCAGGCGATACAGTCGGTATAGCCCTCCACCACGATGGCGGTATCCTGCGCGACGATAAACTCCTTGGCCCAGTTAAAGCCGTAGAGGTTTCGTTTTTTATGAAACACGCTCGTCTCGGCGGTGTTGAGGTACTTGGGCTGGCCGTCACCCATGATGCGACCGCCAAAGGCAATGTTGTGACCCTGCTCGTCAAAGATGGGAAACATCACGCGGTCGTAAAAGCGGTCGGCGAGCTGTCCGCGCCCACGGCTCACGGCCACGTTGGCATCGATCATCTCCTGCGGGGTAAAACCCGCCTGGGACAGGTGCGACACAAGCGCGTTGCGGCCCGGCGCAAAGCCCAGGCAGTAGCGGCGGCAGACGTCGCCACCCATGCCGCGGCTGGCAAAGTACTCGCGCGGACGGCCGTCCTTACCGCGCATAAGCATAGTGTGGTAGAACTGGGCGGTCTCGGCGCACAGATCGTAGATTCTCGCACGCTTAGTACCGCGCTCGCGGCGATCTCCGGTGTCATGCAGCTCAATACCCGCGCGATCGGCCAAATAACGGATTGACTCGGGAAAGCTCAAGTTCTCGCGCTTCATGATATAGGTGAAGACGTCGCCACCCTCGCCGCAGCCAAAGCAGTGCCAGACCTGCGTGGCGGGGATAATGTGGAAGGACGGCGTCTTTTCGCCATGAAAGGGGCAGCAGCCCCAAAACTCATGGCCGCGGGGCTTGAGCTCAACCGTTTCCTGCACGATGGCAACCAAGTCCGACGCCGCGCGTACCTGATCTTTTTCCTCATCGCTAATCACGGATACTCACCCCCTGCTCACCCAAGTTGTGACGAATGTCCTCAATATTACCCTCGACGGTCGCGATCAACTCATCCAGCGAATCGAACAGACGCGAGGGACGCAGCCAGCGCGTAAACGCCAGCGAAACAGAAGAGCCGTACAGGTCGCCCGTATAACCAATTAAATTAGCCTCGAGATGCGCAGATGCCGCATCGTCAGCATACGTTGGCGGCAGGCCGACGTTCACGGCAGCGGGCCACACGGTGTCATCGACCAGCACCAGACCCTCATACACGCCATCGGCAGGCACCTGAATGCCGTCGGGAACTTGTAGGTTTGCCGTGGGAAAGCCCATGCCGGAACCCTCGTGACGGCCGCGGATAACACCGCCGCGCAGCATATACGGGCGGCCGAGCAACTCAGCAGCCAGCTCCACATGGCCCTGTCCCAGCTCATGACGAATGCGGGTGGCGCAAATGGCCTCACCGCCCTCGCAAAGCAGGTCGTGACCATACACGTCAACGCCGTGCTCGGAACCCCAGGCGCGCATCTCGGCAACACCAGAAGCACCGCAACGACCCAGCCTAAAGTCACTGCCAACACGAATCGAGCGAATGTCGACCAGACGCGACACCAGCGAGAGAAAATCAACATGGTCAAGCGCCGCAACCTCAGGCGTAAAGGGAACGGCCACCACCGCATCAACCCCGGTTTGAGCCAGGGCGTGCAGACGGTCGGCCGTCGTCATCAATTTTTGAGCGGGCGAAGGGCTCACCACAACGTCCGGGTCGGGATCAAAGGTAACCACGACCGCCTTACAGCCATGGGCACGGGCATCACGGACAAGCGCTTCGATGAGTTCCTGGTGTCCACGGTGAACGCCGTCGAACACGCCGATGGCAATCGATGCGGCACCCAAGTGCTCACACTCATCAAACGTATCGGCAGTAACGATGCGAGCCTCGTCCGACTCGCCCGCGAAAAAGACACGCGCGAGCTCGCGAGCGGACAACATCATCGAACACCGCCGATTGCCTGCGGAAACACGTGCTCCATAACAAAGCGGCCACTCTCAATGCGGGCGAGCGCCTTGAGTCCCCCATCGAGCACCAACGCAAACGGAGCCTTCGAGGCATCGAAATCGGCAAGCGCACGCTCAACGGGAATGCGTCGGCCGCAAAGCAGGTCGTCGGCAAGATTGCCCGGCAAGTCAACACGCGTGGCTCCCAGGGCCGCAATGGGATCCAGGGCAAAGTCAGCAGCGGACCCAGGAGAAAGCTCCTCCACCGCATGACAGGCGCCAATGGAAACAACACCGGAGGCCGTGCGGCGCAGCGCGGAAATGTGCGCGGCGCTCTCGCAGGCGCGGCCCAGGTCGCGAGCGAGCGCACGTATATAGGTGCCCTTGCTCACCGAGAACGCCACGGTCCACATACACGAATCGCCCTCGCCGCCCACGGCGATCAGGTCGGCGGCATAGACCTCGACGGGGCGCGGAGGTAGGTCCACCGCATTGCCCTCGCGAGCAGACTTGTAGGCGCGAACGCCATTGACCGAGATAGCCGAAAACGCCGGCGGCACCTGCATCTGCGGGCCCAACATGGCGGCCAAGCGCTCACGGGCATAGGCAGAATCGCGGAGCTCGTCGGCAACAGCCACCGTGCGGACCGCCTCGCCCTCCGCATCATCGGTATTGGTCTCGGCGCCAAACGAAATATCGGCGACATAGCTTTTGGTATCGAGGGTTAGCATACCCAGCAGACGGGTGGCCTGGCCCACGCCCACCACCATGACACCCGATGCCATGGGGTCGAGCGTGCCGGCATGGCCGACGCGCCGCTCATGGAGGGCGCGTCGGCACTGCGATACCACGTCGTGGGACGTACAGCCCACCGGCTTATCGACGGCGAGCAGCATATTCAATTGAGAAGGCGTACGACGAGCCATGTACCATCCAAAATGTTAGAGCTCGACGGTCACCGAAGCGGGATCCTCCCCTACCAGCTCGGCCAGCATGGGAAGTGCCACGGCGAGCGTCTCGCGAATCGTTCCGTTGTTGGAAAAGCCGGCGGCGGCATGATGCCCGCCACCGCCAAAGTTGGCAGCGATCTCGGACACATCGAGGTCACCTTTGGAGCGCAGGTTGCCGCGCACCTTGGTATCGCCGTCGATGCCCTTTAGGAACAGACAGACCTCAACGCCCATCACCGAACGCACCACATCAACCAGGCCATCGCACTCGTCCGAAGTGACGCCGCAGGCCTCGAGGTCGCTCTGATACGCATAACTATACGCCACGCGACCGTGCGCCACTGTCTTGATGCGGCCCATAACGATGGACTTGAGATGCAAGAACTCTACGCGCATGCTCTGGTAGACCTCGAGCGCAACGCGCGCGGGGTCGGCACCGTGCGCGACCAGGCGCGAGGCGGCATGGAACGCAGTGGCATCGGCGTTTTGGTACTGAAAACGACCGGTATCGGTCACCAGGCCGCACAGCAGGCAGGTCGCGACACCATCGCGAGCCACAATGCCGCAATTGTCCAAAAAGCGGTCGATGATCATGGCGCATGCCGCGGCGCCGACGCACCTCAGGCTCAGCTCGGTAAATTCCTCGCGCGCCGGATGGTGATCGAAACACACGACATGCGACGAGCGGCGGAGCACCTCGGCGGAGTTGTTCAGACGCTCGACGACCGGCACGTCCACCGAGATGAACAGGTCCGGATTGCCGGTATACGCAGATGCCGGCACCAGACGGTCGGCGCCCTCCATAAAGCGGTAAATACGCGGAACCGGGTCATCGTCTGCCAGCAGCAGGGCAATGTCCTTGTTGGGGAAAAACTTCATAAGCGAGAGGCCCAGACCCAGCACGGAGCCCAGGGCGTCACCATCGGGAGACGTATGTCCCGAAATCGCAATGGAGGACGCACCCTCGATGAGCTCGAGGATGCGTCGCTGAATATCTGCAGACTCGCACGATGCGAGGTCGGCGGAATTACTCATCTAAAGCTGCCTCCTGGGCGGCATCCGCTATGGGATAGCCGTCCTCGTCCTTTTCGATCGCAAGCGTGGCGGGAACGTTTTCCAGCGCACGCGTGATGCGCTCGGCCTCATCGGTCGAGCGATCGATGCGAAAATCGAGCTCGGGCGTGACGCGCCAATCGAGCGAGCGGGCCAACAGGCTACGGATGCGGCCCTTGGCGCTGGCGAGCGCCTCCATGACCTCGTCGTAGCGGCTCGCGTCGCACGACACGTACACGCGCGCGAACGAACGGTCCACCGCGACCTCGACCGCGGTCAGGGTGACCAGGTCGAGACGCGGATCGGAAACCTCAAAGAGCAGGATATAACCGAGCTTCTCGCGAAGCTGCTCGCCCAGACGGCGGGTTGCCTGCGTTTGCTTCATAGCGCTACCCCCTACTCGGTACGGGCAACCTGGTCGATGCGGTAACCCTCAATGGTGTCGCCAGGCTTGATGTCCTGGAAGTTCTCCAGGCCAATACCGCCCTCGGAGCCGCTCTTGAGGCTCTTGGCCTCGTCCTTGTAGTGGCGCATCGAGGCGATCTTGCCGTTGAAGACCACGATACCGTCGCGCACCAGGCGTACGGAATCGGTCGCGGCGATCTCGCCCTCTTCGACGCGGACACCGGCGGCGATACCGACCTTGGGCACCTTGAAGGTGTCCAGAACGGTTGCGGAACCCGTGGAGACCTCGACCTCGGTGGGCTTGAGCATACCGATGCGGGCAGCGTCGAGGTCCTCGAGGCACTTGTAGATGACGTCGTAGCAACGGATCTCGACGCCCTCGCGCTCGGCGGCGGAGCGGGCCTTGCCGTCGGGACGGACGCCAAAGCCGATGATGATGGCGTTGGAGGCGTCGGCCAGGACGACGTCGGTCTCGTTGATGGCGCCGACCGCGGAGTGGATCGTGTTGATGCGCACCTCGGACTGGTCCATCTTGTCGAGCGAGTCCTGAAGGGCCTCGATGGAGCCCTGGACGTCGGCCTTGATGATCAGGTTGAGCTCCTTGACCTCGGCGTCGGCGATGGTCTCGAAGAGGTTCTCGAGCGTCACGTGCTTCACGCGGCTCTGCTCCTCGATACGGGCCTTGAGCGAACGCTCGTCGGCCAACGCACGTGCCTCGCGCTCGTCCTCGAACACGCGGAACTCATCGCCGGCGTTGGGGACGGACTGCAGGCCCAGGATCTCGACGGCGTCGGAGGGACCAGCCTCGGTGACGGCGCGGCCCTTGGGGTCGAGCATGGCGCGGACGCGGCCGTAAGTAAGGCCGGCAACCAGCGTGTCGCCCACGCGCAGGGTACCGCGGGTCACGAGCACGGTGGCAACCGAGCCGCGGCCCTTGTCGAGCTTAGCCTCGAGGACGTTGCCCGAAGCGAAGGTATCAGGGTTGGCCTTGAGCTCGAGCACGTCGGCCTGGAGCAGCACGGTCTCGAGCAGGTCGTCGATACCGATCTTCTGCTTGGCCGAGATGTTGACGAACATGTTCTGTCCGCCCCACTCCTCGGGGATGATGCCGTACTCGGTGAGCTCCTGGCGCACGCGGTCGGGGTTGGCGCCCGGCTTATCGATCTTGTTGACGGCGACGACGATGGGTACGCCGGCGGCCTTGGCGTGGTTGATCGACTCGATGGTCTGGGGCATGACGCCGTCGTCGGCAGCCACGATCAGAATGACGATGTCGGTCACCTTGGCGCCGCGGGCACGCATGGCCGTAAAGGTCGCGTGACCAGGGGTATCGATGAAGGTGATCTTGCGGTCGTTGATCATGACCTGCGAAGCGCCGATGGCCTGCGTAATGCCGCCCGCCTCGCCGGCAGCGACGCCGGTGTGACGGATGGCGTCGAGGAGGCTCGTCTTGCCGTGGTCGACGTGGCCCATGACGGTGACGACCGGGGCACGCGGCTTAAGGTCGGCGGGATCGTCGTAGAACGAGAAGGTGTTCTCCTCCTCGGGGGTGATGATCTTGATCTGGCGGCCCAGGTCGTCGGCAACGAGCTCGACGAGGTCGTCGGACATGGACTGCGTCATGGTAAGCGGCGTGCCCAGCAGGAACAGGCGCTTGATGATGTCGTTGGCCGGAACGTCGAGCGCCTCGGCGAGCTCCTGGACGGTAACGCCCTGGGAAACTTTGATGGCGTCGAGGTCCTCGGGGTTCACGCCCTGGGCCAGCGCCTCCTCAATCTTGCGTTCTTCCTGAGCCTTTGCGGCCTCGCGCTCGCGCTTCTCCTTGCGCTTTTTGCGGCGACCAGTGGACTCGCGAGAGGCCTCCTCGACGGCGGCACGAGCCTCCTCGAGCACCTTCTCGCGGCTGTACTCCTCGGCCTCGCGAGCCATGCGGCTGTAGTGGTCCTCTTCGTTGTTGTGACCGCCCTTGCGCTTTTTGCCCTTGCCCTGCTTGTCGGGGTTGGGGAAGTCCATGCCGGCAGCGACGTTGTTGCTGGCGTTGGTGCGATGGCTGTGAGGACGGCTTTCGGAGGCGTTGCGCTCGGAGTTGTTGTCGGAGGCGTTGCGATCGTTGCGACGGCCACCGCGACGGTCGTTATTACCGCCACGACGGTTGCCGCGCTCGGCAGCGCGCTCGGCCTTGGCCTTCTCCTCGGCGTCCTTCTTCTCCTTGAGCACGGTCTCCTGTGCGGCGATCTGGTCGAGCAGCGAACGGAAGCGCGAACCGGAGTCGGAAGCGGGAACGGCACGGCGCTGGGCCTCGCGGGCAGCCTCCTCCTTCTCGCGGGCAAGGCGCTCCTGCTCGGCCTTCTTCTTGGCCT
>CABQZS010000087.1 GCA_902468695.1 uncultured Collinsella sp. | reverse complement strand
CTCAATGGTGAGGCCCAGGTCCTTGAGCTGATCGCGGATGGCGTCGGCCAGATCCCAGTTCTTGGCGGCACGGGCCTCGGTGCGGGCCTCGAGAATCTTGGCAGCGGCCTCGTCCACGTCGTCGCCCGTGTAGGCGACCAGGCCGGCGGCAACGCCTAGCAGACCCAGCGGCAGCTCGACCTTGGGCACGGGGAGCTCAACGCCAAACGTATCGAGCAGCTCGACCAGCGTGTCGGCGGCGGCAAGCGCGGCGGCCTTGTCGGCAGCGTCGCCCGCCTGCTCCAGATACTGGTTGCACTCGGTTACAAAGCCAAAGACGGCACCCATGGCACCAGCGGTGTTAAAGTCGTCGTCCATGCACTCCTTAAAGGTGGCACGGGTCTCGGCGGACTTGGCGGCAAACGCCTCGGCGACGGCCGCATCGGCATCGGCCGTCGCATGGTTCGCGGACCAGCGCAGGTTCTCGACCGTACCGGCGATACGCGTGAGCGAGTTCTCGGCACCCTCCAGGCGCTCCCAAGAAAAGTCGAGCGGCGAGCGATAGCTTGTCTGCAGCATCAGCAGGCGCAGGGCGGCAGCGGAGTGCTGCTCGAGAACCTCGGCCAGCGTAAAGAAGTTGCCGAGCGACTTAGACATCTTCTCGCCGTCTACCAGCAGCATGCCCGTGTGCATCCAGGTGTTGGAGAAGCCCTGGTGCCAGGCGCAGGTGGCCTGGGCGCACTCGTTCTCGTGATGTGGGAAAGCAAGGTCGGAGCCGCCGCCGTGGATGTCGATCGGAGTGCCCAGGTAGCGATGCACCATGGCGGCGCACTCGGTGTGCCAACCGGGACGGCCCTCGCCCCAGGGGCTCGGCCAGCTGGGCTCGCCGGGCTTGGCGGCCTTCCACAGGGCAAAGTCGAGCGGGTCGTTCTTGTCCTCGTTCTCCTCGATGCGCGCGCCAACCATAAGGTCGTCGATGTTACGGCCCGAGACCTGACCATAGTTGGGATCGCTGCGCACGGCAAAGTACACATCGCCGTTATCGGCTGCGTAAGCGTGGCCCTGCTCGATAAGCGTCTTGATCATGGCGATCATGGGGCCGATCTCCTTGGTGGCGCGGGGGCGCACATCGGGATCGAGCACGTTGGCGGCGCGCATGACGCCGATGAACTTGTCGGAAAACTCCGTTGCGACCTCGGCAGCCGTACGGCCCTGCTCGTTGGCGCGCTTGATGATCTTGTCATCGACATCGGTGAGGTTCTGGGCGAACGTGACCTCGTAGCCGCTCGCGATGAGCCAGCGACGAATCACGTCAAAGCTGATGAACGTGCGGGCATTGCCGATGTGGATGTTGTCGTAGACCGTGGGGCCGCACACGTACATGCGGACCTTGCCGGACTCGATGGGATGGAACTCTTCCTTTTTATGGGTAGCGCTGTTGTAGATACGCATTCGTTACTCCTTAACGGTTTTCTGTAGCAGGCAGACGGCCCAGGCGCCGATTCCCTCGCCCTGGCCTTCCCAACCGAGCTTTTCGGTCGTAGTGGCGGCGACGCCCACGTTTTCGACGTCAACGCCCAGGGCATGGGCAAGGTTGGCGCGCATGGCATCGCGGTGCGGGGTGATCTTAGGTTGCTGGCAGGCAATGGTGCAATCGGCATCGACAAACTCAAAGCCCAGCTCGCGCGCGTAGTCCATCACGCGAGCGAGCAGCACCATCGAATCAGCACCCTCGTAGGCAGGATCGGTGTCGGGGAATAGCTTGCCGATGTCTCCCCCGCGGCAGGCGCCCAGAATGGCGTCGGCCAAGGCGTGCGCGAGCACATCGGCATCCGAGTGGCCCAGCAGGCCGCGCTCATAGGGAATGTCGACCCCGCCGATGATACATCGACGCCCCTCCACCAAACGGTGGACGTCGTAGCCGTGGCCAATGCGCAGGTTACTGAACATGGGGAAGGTCCTCTCCCTCGGCCATGCGACCGAGCAGAATCGCGGTTACGGGACGCAGGTCCTCGGGCACCGTCACCTTAAGGTTATCGCGCGGGCTCTGGACACAGCGGACGCGCCCACCCATGCGCTCGACCAGCGATGAATCGTCGGTACCGATAAAGCCCTCGGCGATAGCAGCGGCGTGAGCGCGCTTCATGGCGTCGACGCTAAAGATCTGCGGCGTCTGCGCGGCCCAATAGAGCTCGCGCGGCGGCGTCTCGACGATATTATCGCCGTCGACGATCTTGAGCGTGTCGATCGCGGGCTGACCGCACACGACACCGTCGAGCGAGCGGTCGCCCATGAGCACGTCGATAGCGTGGTCGATGGCCTCGGTCGTAATGAGCGGACGAGCGCCATCGTGGATGGCAACGTATTCAAAGCCCGCCGGAGCCGCATGCACGCCGGCACGGGTGGAATCCTGACGGGTATCGCCGGCGTCGGCAAAGCTGATGGGCGTGTCATAGTCAAACGGGTCGATGGCCAGGCGGCGCATCTCGGCACGACGCTCGGCAGGGCAAACCACGACGATGTGGCCAACCTTATCGCTACGGTCAAATGCGCGGATGGACCAGCTCATAAGCGGACGGCCCGCCACATTGACGAGCTGCTTGCCACCGGGGTTACCAAAGCGCTGGCCGCTGCCACCGGCAACGACCACGGCGCATACGGGCGCCATTATGCGTTCCCCTGTTTGGTGCCCTTCATGCGGTACAGGGAGTCCGCAAGAATGGCAGGGTTGTTAACGCCAAAGTCGCCCAGGCGCTCCGGATCCTCGCTGATGTCGTCCATGAGCTCCTGCAACGAGCCATACTCGTCGACGATCTTCTCGGCCACGCCGTCGCGTACAACGGACACGCGCGAAAGTGTGCGCAGGCCCAGCGGCGTCATGACGGAGTCCTCGTCCAGGTCGTCGTAGCCCAGAACTGCCGCCACATGCTGCGGGTCGGACAAGTCCTTGGGCGTCATACGGGCAAGCTCAGCGCGAATCTTCTCGGCGTTGGCCTCGGAGGAATCGCTCGCGTAGTCGCGAATCATCAGGTCGTACTCGGTATCCATGCTGGAGCCCGCGAGCTGCTCGAGCTGCATCTGCACAAGCTTGCCCTGGTTGCCCAGCTTGACAATGCAATCCTTAAGCTCAGTCTTTGCCTGCTGCATGATCTCAAAGCTCGAGAAAATGCCGGTGATATCGGCGAGCGTAACGTAGTCATCGAGCTCGAGGGCCGTCAGACGCAGCAGGGAGCGGTCGAGCGACTGACGGGTGGTCTGGAGCGTGGCGACGAGCTGGTTGACCGAGCTCATGATGGTGGTGACAGGCTGGATCTCGTAGCTCTTACCGTGGACGTACACGTTGACGACGGCACGACGAGCCGAAACCGAGATCACGATGGCGTCGGTGAGCACCGACATGCGAGCGGCAGTACGGTGACGCATGCCCGTCTCGCTCGTGGCAAGCGAGGGATCGGGATTGAGGTGGAAGTTGGCGCGCAGGATCTGGGTGAGGTCGCCGTCGATGACGATGGCACCGTCCATCTTGGAGAGCTCGAACAGACGGTTCGAGGTAAACGAAATGTTGAGCGGGAAGCCGTCGTTACCGGCAGCGAGCACGTTTTCGGTGTCGCCGACGCAGATAAGGGCGCCCAGGTGACCGGCAATGATCATGTCGAGGGCGGTGCGGATCGGCTGGCCGGGGGCAGTCAGGCGAATAGCCTGCTCCATACGCTTTTGCAGCTCGTTCTTATCCAAGGCATCGCTCCCATCGTGTACGCTCCATAAACGCTAAATAGTTTCTCACGGTTTGTCCCCGCGGCGCTTACGAAATCCGATGCTTACAGAATGAGCGAACACAGCTGAGAGCCCAACCCAAATGAGCTGCTTATGTGGTAGCATCGGGATTCGCATAAATGAGGGAGTAGTCGCGTGATCGGGTTCGCCTCCGGTGGCGCGGCAAGTCAACACACTGGCCGATGCGGCCTGGCTTGCCTTAATGAACGAGACTCGTGGCTGTGCGCACAACGCGTACGCCACGGGTCTTTTTTGTTACTCCCCCAAGAGGTACACGCGGGCCCGCCCGCAGAGAGGGAGCCAGACCATGGGACTCGCAGAGCTCGTGTTGCTCGCCGTTGGCCTTTCGATGGACGCCTTTGCCGTTTCCATCTGCAAGGGCCTTGGCATGAAGAAGATCAACCTTAAAGTCGCCGTCGTGCTCGGCCTGTTCTTTGGCGGCTTTCAGGCCGGTATGCCCGTAATCGGATGGGCGCTCGGCAGTCAATTCATGGGCATCATCGGACCCATCGACCATTGGATCGCCTTTATCCTATTGGCCTTTATCGGCGGCAAAATGCTGTGGGAAGCCTTTACCGAAGACGAGGATGAAGGCGACGGCAAGGATGCCGGGAAGATTGAACTGGGCGAGTACCTGATCCTCGCCATCGCCACCTCAATCGACGCCCTGGCCGTGGGCATCTCGTTCGCCGCGCTTTCGGTCGACATCGTTCCCGCCGTATCGCTCATTGGCATCACAACGTTTATCTTCTCCGTCGCCGGCGTAGCGATCGGCCACACCTTTGGCGCGCGCTACGAAAAATCCGCCACCATCGTGGGTGGCGTCGTGCTCATCCTCATCGGGCTTAAGATCTTGCTTGAGCACCTTGGGATCCTCGCACTGTAACGAATAACGGCCGCCCGGCATTACGCCAGGCGGCCGTTTTCATAGCCAGCCGTTTTAGAGCAGCTTAATCAATGCGACCTTTACGCGGCAAGGCGCTTGAGGACGTCGATGAGCAGCTCGTAGAAGCGCTCGGCAGAAGCGAGCTCCATGCTCTCGTCCGGGGTGTGGACATCGG
>CABQZS010000086.1 GCA_902468695.1 uncultured Collinsella sp. | reverse complement strand
TGCAGGAGCTTGAGGATCGTATTCGCCATGACGGCATCGTAAAGGCCGGTAACGTCCTTAAGGTTGATGCCTTCCTCAACCACCAATGCGATGTTGAGCTGTTCGACCACATGGGCGCCGAGTGGGCCCGTCTGTTCGAGGGCGTCGAGATCAACAAGATCCTGACGATTGAGGCTTCGGGCATCGGTATGGCTTGCATCGCGGCTCAGCATTTTGGCGGTGTGCCGGTGGTCTTTGCCAAGAAGGCGCAGTCCATCAATCTCGACGGCGAGCAGTATGCCACGACTATCTACTCCTTTACCAAGCAAAAGGAGTACCCGGTCATCGTTGGCAAGCGCTTCCTGTCCGAGGGCGACAAGGTCCTGATTATCGACGACTTCCTGGCCAACGGCTGCGCGCTCGAGGGTCTCATCAAGATCTGCGAGGCTGCGGGTGCCGAGGTGTCCGGTATTGGCATTGCGGTGGAGAAGGGTTTCCAGGGCGGCGGCGATAAGCTCCGCGAGCGCGGCTTCCGCGTTGAGAGCCTGGCCCGCATCGCCGATATGGACTGCGAGACCGGCGAGATCACCTTCGCCTAAGCGCGCAACACAAGCGATTGGTATGCGATGTGACAAAGGGACCGTCCCTTTGTCACATTTTTTGTATGAGGGGAGGTGTTGATATGGATGAGAACAAGATGGGATGGCGCGAGTATGCGCGCTATGCCGAGATGTCGGCCGAGGAGTTGGCGCGCGATTGCGAGGTGCAGGTGTTTCGCGCGACGGGTCCGGGTGGGCAGGGCGTCAACACGACGGACTCGGCGGTGCGTATGAAGCATATCCCTTCGGGGATTACCGTGACGGCGCGCGAGAGCCGCAGCCAGTTCCAAAATCGTAGCAGCTGCCTGCGTAAACTGCACGCAGAGCTTGAGCGTCGTGGCCGTCCGCCGCGCCGACGCGTAAAGACCAAGGTGCCTCAGCGCTCTCGCCAGCGCAGGCTCAATGACAAGCACTTCAACGCCATTAAAAAGGCCAACCGTCGCAAACCGGGCAGCGACGAATGATCTCCTCATAAGTTGCGGTGAAATAGGGACTGTTTGCGGCTTTAGCTACATAAACAGTCCCTATTTCACCGCAACTTATGAGGAGTTAGCGGGTAGGGCGCCAGACATGGAGGGCGCCGGCGAGGATGTCGACCTCGATGCGTGAGGCGACAACGGGCTCGCCGTCGGCTTGGATGGGGTAGTCGGGCTCCTCAAAAGTAAGCTCGGCATGGCGGCAGCGGCGCATGCGAACCGGTGGCAATTTGGTATGGTGGCCGTCCTTGGCCGAAAGAAACATAGGCAGGGCAACCGCGCGAGGGACGGGGCCGCAGGCGTAGCAGACGTCGAGCATGCCGTCGCAGGGGTCGGCATCGGGGCAGATGCGATAGCCCGAGCCATACGTGGGGCCCAGCTGAATCGCCATAATAATCGCACGCGCTCGCTCGGCTGGCGCGCCATCAAAGCTGATGGTCATGGGGTAGTTGCGGTAGCGCAGACCAAACTGCTCAAGTCCCGAGAGGGTGTAGAGCGGCGCGCCCGTCAAGCCGGTCTTTTTGCGTAGCTCGGTGGTGCCCAGACCGATGGCGGCATCGATGCCGACCGAAAGCGTCTGGTCGTAGTACTCAACGGTAGCCTCGTCGCTGCCGCTCGCAGGGCTCCACGAGCGAATTCGCCCGATGTCCTGACGCTGCAGCTCGCAGGTGAGCAGCGCGCCAAAATCCTTACCGGAGAAATCGTCGATGCCGAGCGTTTGGGCAAAATCGTTGCCAGAGCCCACGGGTAGGATGGCAAGAGCGGGGCGGGCGTCCTCCTCTTGCGTCATAAGTCCGTTGACGACCTCGTGAATCACGCCGTCGCCGCCAAGGGCGATGACGGTGCGATAGCCCTCGGCCTGTGCGGCCAGTTCCTTGGCGTGTCCCATGCGCTCGGTCAGTACCAGGTCAAACTGGGATGCGCGTGCAGTCATGTCCAAAAAGCGTTGCAAGCGCTCGGCAACTTCGCGCGCCGCACCCGACTGGGCGGCGGGGTTGGCGATGATGAGCGTGCGACCAAAATCAGTTGCGTGCATGGGGCGACTCCCGGCGTATGACGTGACGGTGCGGTCGCGCTCAGGTCGAATTGCCCCCGATTGTGGCTGCACGTCGAATACTTACGTCTACTCTATCAGGTCGTTGTGGCGCTCGATAGCATCCGCTACCGTACCGCCCTCATCCACAATAAGCGAACGGCGCTTGGGTGAGATGATGCGCTGGGCGGGGTACACGCCGCGGTGTCCGGCGGTTAGGTAGCTGATAAAGGCCACGATGACAAAGAACCCGGCGGCCGTGCCGTGGAACAGGTCGATGGCCATCATGCAGGTGGTGATGGGCACGTTGAGGCCGGCGCAGAACACGCCGAGCATGCCGAGGGCCGCCATGAAGCTCGGGTCGAGTCCAGCGAGGCAACCGATCCATCCGCCGAGCGCCGCACCGATGCCAAACAGAGGCGTGACCTCGCCGCCTTGGAAACCGGCACCCAGGGTGAGCGCCGTTACGACGAGCTTGATGGCGGCGTCGGCGAGGGTGGTGTCGCCGGCGAACCCGGCGCCCGAAAGCCACGTGGAAAGGCCGGCATACTCCCAGGCGTCGAGGAGGGCATAGGCGGCCAAAACCACGAGTGCGCCTATGAGTGCGCGAACGAGGTAATTGGTGATAAAGCGACCGTACAGGCTCTTGACGGTTCGAACCGACCAGGCAAAGAGGCGTGCCGTCAGACCGAAGAAAACGGCGCTGATAACAACGATAACGACCGTTTTGGGCGTCATATCGGGAACGCTGGCGATGACGTTGGCCTCATACTGCGTGCCCAGGGCGAGTGACGTAAAATAGCCGGTAAACGAGGCGACCAGGCAGTAGATGCCTGCGGTGTAGTCGATCTTGCCGATAAAACACATCTCCATGCCAAAGAATGCTCCGGCAAGGGGCGAGCCGAATACGGCGCCAAAGGCCGACGAGATGCCGGCGAGCATGAGGTCGTGGTGGTCATGCTTTTTGAGGTGGGCGAGGCTCGAGATGTTGCTGGCGATGGTGCCGCCAATCTGCACCGCGGCTCCCTCGCGGCCGGCCGATCCGCCCGTTAGGTGCGTGAGCGTGGAGCAGACGAAGGTGAGGACGGCCATGCGCATATGGATGAGGCGTGTGCCCAGAGCGGAGTCGATGACCAGGTTGTTGCCACGCTTTGCGGCGAGACCGTGGTTCTTGTAGACCCACGCGGTGGCCATGCCCACAACGGGAAGCAAGGCGTAGACCCACACATGGTGCTCGCGATAGTCGGTCGCGATATTCAGCGAGGCCAAAAACGCCCAAGCGGCAACGCCCATGGCAAGCGAGACGATGACGACGAGTGCGAGCAACTTGGCGCTCGCGAGTAGGTTGCGGGCGTTGCGGCGCGTGTCGGCAGCCAAGAGATGCTCGGAGCGGGTAAGTTGATGCCTGCCTGCCGTGATGACGTCGTTCAGGGAGAAAAAACCGCCTTCGTCGAGCGGCTGGGAATGATCCTGCGCTTCGTTTGCGCTTTCGGGTTTGTCGTTATGAGCCATACGTTCCTCTTTTAGGTTGCAACGCAAGCATTATAAAACGCGGTAAACGCGACGAGCCGGTGGGTTGGTTTCGATTCTGTTTCGTGGCTTGCGGCCGACAGGTGTATTTCCGGGTACAGGCCAAGTCGCGGTCGTGCGTCTGGGGATTATACTGAGACAAGCATAAAGAATCGGCGCCCCTGTTGTGCGCCGTGGCATTAAGAGGTGCATATGGCAGAGAAACTCATTCCGCTGGAGGACGCGCAGTCGATTGTTCTGTCGCACGTTGCTCCGACCGATCTCGTCGAGATTCCCGTGTGGCAGGCCACCGGTCTTCCCTTGGCCGAGGACGCGGTGGCCGACATCGACATCTCGCCGTTTGCCAACAGTGCTATGGACGGATATGCCTTGCGCTCGGCGGACTTGGCGCAGGCGTCTGGCGAGGCGCCGGTGACGCTCGACGTTATCGGACACGAGGCTGCGGGACATGTGTTTGAGGGCGTAATCGGCGCTGGCGAGACGGTCCGCATCATGACGGGCGCGCCGGTACCCGAAGGTGCCGATGCCGTGGTGAAATACGAGATCGTCGATGTGCTCGACGGTGACGGCAACGAGGGCTCGCGTGTGAGGTTCTCGGCGCCGGCCAAGGTGGGGGAGAACGTTCGCTCTGCCGCCGAGGAGGCCCATGCCGGCGACGTCGTGATGCGCGCCGGTGAG
>CABQZS010000085.1 GCA_902468695.1 uncultured Collinsella sp. | reverse complement strand
ATCACGCCGCCCGTGGCGCCAAAGATCACACCCGCGCCTGTGCCAAAGCCCAGCGGCGTATCGAGCGGCTCCTCAACCAGCGTGTCCACGCTCACGTGGCTCGCGCGGATCATGCGCACCATCTCGCGCACCGTCAGCGCAACGTCCACATCGGGTACGCCGCCCTCGCCCACCATGCTCGGCAGCGCGCACTCGGCCTTCTTGGCCGTGCACGGCATAACGGACACCACGAACAGGCGCTCGGGCTCCACGCCCAGCACCTTGGCGTAGTAGGTCTTGGCGATGGCGCCGAACATCTGCTGCGGCGACTTGGACGTGGACAGGCTGTCGACAAACTCCGGATAGCGCGCCTTCACAAAGCGCACCCAGCCCGGGCAGCAGCTCGTAAACATGGGCCAGCCGCGGCTATCGTCCTCACCCTTGACGGCCTTCCCTAGGCGCTCGAGCAGTTCGGAGCCCTCCTCCATAATGGTGAGGTCGGCCGAGAAATCGGTGTCGAACACGTACTCAAAGCCCACGCGGCGCAGCGCGCAAGCCAGGCGCTCGACGGTAGCCTCCTCGCGCGGAATGCCGAGCTCCTCGCCCCAGGCGCTACGCACGGCCGGCGCAATCTGCACCAACACGATCTTGTCAGGATTAGCGAGCGCGTCAAACACGGTCTCGGTATCGTCGCGCTCACGCAGTGCGCCCGTCGGACAATGCGTAATGCACTGGCCGCACGCGACGCAATCGGTCTTGCCGATCGGCGCGCGCCCGCGGGTACCCACGGCGGTATGCGTGGCGCGGTTGGTCAGGTCCCAAATCCCCAGGCCCTGCACGCTCTCGCACACCTTGATGCAGCGCATGCATTTGATGCACTTGTCGTTTTCGCGGATGATGGGGAAATCGAAATCCCAGCCCTCGCCCGCCAAATGCCTTTGATACGGCAGATAGAAAATGCCCAGGTCGTTGGCGATGGTCTGTAGGTTGCAGTTGCCGCTGCGCACGCAGCTCGTGCACTGCGAATCGTGCTGGGACAGCAGCAGCTGCACGTTGGTGCGACGGGCCTCGCGGGCCTTGGGGCTGTTGGTGTGGACCACCATGCCGTCGAGCACGTAGTTGTTGCAGGAGGCAACCAGCTGGTCGCAGCCCTCAACCTCGACCACGCACACGCGGCAACCGCCAATCTCGTTTAGATCGCGTAGGTAGCACAGGGTGGGAATCTGGATGCCGACGGACTTGGCCGCGTCCAGGATCGTGGTGTGCTCGGGCACCACGACCTCGCAGTTATCGATAGTGAGCTTGACCATGTTGAGTGCTCCGCTTTCGGTGTTGTCGCTGACAGTGGGGTTGTTGAGCTCTACCATTCCAGGTTCCTCCCTCCACGGAACGCGCCAAAGCCAAAGTGGTCGCAACGCAGGCAGCGGCTTGCCTCTTGGCGCGCCTCCTCCTCGGTAAGGCCCTGCTCGACCAGATTCCAATCGTGGATGCGCTCGCCGGCTTCGCGCTCGCCCAGCTCGCAGCGGCCGCACTCGTGCTTACCCTTAAACTGCACGGTCGGCAGCTCCACGTCGAGCTTGATCTTGTGGTCGAAGCCCAGGTAGCGGTCGATATTTGCCGAAGCTACGCGGCCGGCGTTGATGGCACGGATGACGGTGGCGGGGCCGGTCTGGCAGTCGCCGCCGCTAAAGAGGCCATCGAAACTGGGCACGGCGCCGTCCGAATCGGTGACGACGCGACCCCACTTGCAGGCGATGCCCATGTCCTCAAATGGTTTGGAGTCGATGTCCTGGCCAATGGCCACGAACACGCGCTCGCAGGGAATGACCTGCTCGGGCGTGACGGCGGCACGCGGGGCCGGGCGCCCGCGGCGGGGCT
>CABQZS010000084.1 GCA_902468695.1 uncultured Collinsella sp. | reverse complement strand
GAGGTGCCGGAACTCTCGCTTGTGTTTCCCAACAACCGAGTGCGCCTGTTCGACATCCTTCCGGCTGGTTGGGACAAGGGCTGCGCTGCGCTGGAGCTGGCGCGCGCTTTGGGCCTGACGCCCGACGAGGTGGCCGTATTCGGCGATTCTGATAACGATTTGCCCATGATCGATGCCGTTCCTAACTCCGTTGCAGTTGCCAATGCCAACGAGGCCGTCACGGCTGCCGCACGCTGGCATATCGGCGCTGCGGCAGATGATGCGGTTGCCGGGGCTCTGCATCAGATTGCCGCCTGCGCCGCGACGGGGGAGATGCCGTCGTTTATGAGCCAAATGGACACGGCGGGTTTCGACGTCACAAACGTCTAGGGAGAAAGCCATGAAGCTCCAGCAACTCAGATATGTCGTCAAAGTTGCCGAATGCGGTAGCATCACCGAGGCCTCGCGCCGGCTCTTTGTGTCGCAGCCTTCGATTACCGCGTCGATCCGCGATCTCGAAAACGAGATGGGTGTGCATATCTTTGAGCGCACCAACAAGGGTGTCATTGTGTCCGAGGAAGGCGAGACCTTCTTGGGGTACGCGCGCCAGGTGCTCGACCAGGCCGACCTGCTCGAGGGCAAGTACAAAGGTACGTCCGAGCAGGTGCCGCACTTTAGTGTGAGCTGCCAGCATTATTCCTTTGCCGTCAACGCGTTTGTCGATGTGATCCGCGAGTTCGATGCCGCGCGCTACGACTTTACCCTACGCGAGGAACAGACCCACGAGATTATCGAGGATGTCGCGCATATGAAAAGCGAACTCGGCATCCTGTATCTGTCGGAGCACAATCGCGAGGTCATCGAGCGCATGCTTGCCGCCAACGAGCTCGTGTTCGAAGGGCTCTTCTGCGCCACGCCGCATGTCTTCGTGTGCGCCGACCATCCGCTGGCGGGCCGCTCCAGCGTGACGCTCGAGGATCTGGAAGACTACCCGTTCCTGTCCTACGAGCAGGGCAGCTACAACTCGTTTTACTATTCCGAGGAGCTGACCTCGACCTTTGAGCGTCGCAAAAATATCCGCGTGCGCGACCGTGCGACGTTGTTCAATTTGGCCATGGGCCTCAACGGCTACACGGTATGCTCGGGCGTGATCAGCCACGAGCTCAACGGCCCCGGCATTATCTCGATTCCGCTCGACGTGGACGAGTACATGGAGATTGGCATCATCACGCGCAAGAACACGACGCTCACGCGCTACGGTCGGGCCTATATCGACGCGATTCGTCAGCATATCTAGGCTGCTGTGCTCCGCACGGTTCAAGTCTCTTTATGACAGTCCAGACTGATATAGGAAGCATCTATATCAAACTGTTATAAACGTATATTTTACGATGACCATATGAGCGCTCATACTCTGTCCCAGTAAAGCAACCAATGCAAAGGGAGATATCTATGAGCACTTCGATTCAACCGAACGCGCCGTTTCGCGCCGATATCGTCGGCAGTTTTCTTCGTCCGCAGGCTGTAAAGGATGCCCGTGCCGCCTATGTCGTGGGTAAACTCGACGCTTCCGGCCTTAAGGCCGTCGAGGATGAGGCCATTCGCGACTTGGTGGCTAAGCAAAAGGCCGCCGGCCTACAGGTCATCACCGATGGCGAGTTCCGCCGCAGCTACTGGCACCTCGATTTTATGTGGGGCCTCAATGGCATTGAGCGCCGTACCTCGCGTACGGGTTATATGTTCCATGATGAGGAGACGACGGCCGATACCGCCGTGGTGACCGGCCCCATCAGCGGCGAGAACCACCCCTTCGTCGAGCACTTTAAGTTTGTCAAAGCGCTCGAGGGCGAGGGCCAGATCGCGCGGCAAACCATTCCGGCGCCGATCCAGACGTTCTCCGAAGTCACGCTCGACCGCTGCGACGGCCAGCAGGAGAGTCTACGCGCCATCTACAAGACCGACGAAGAGCTCGCCGATGCCATTGCAGCCGCTTATCGCACGGTGATCGCCGACCTGTACGCAGCAGGCTGCCGCAACATCCAGTTTGATGACTGCACCTGGGGCATCTACTGCGATACCGATTTTGTCGCCAAAACCGGCATGAGCCCGGTTGACCTGCAAAAGGTGTCCGAGCTAGGCGTGGCGCTCAACAACGCCGCCATCGAGGGCAAGCCCGACGATCTGGTCATTAACACGCACGTGTGCCGCGGCAACTATCACTCCACCTATGCTTTTGAGGGCGGCTACGACCCTATCGCTCCGTACCTGTTTGCGCATGAGGATGTCGATGCGTTCTATCTGGAGTTCGACACGCCGCGCGCCGGCGGTTTTGAGCCGCTCAAGTATGTTGCTCCCGGCAAGAAGGTCGTGCTGGGTCTGGTGACCACCAAGGCCGCTGAGCTCGAGGACGAGGATGCCATCGTCGAACGTATCCACGAGGCCGCAAAGTATGTGCCGCTCGAGAACCTGTACCTGTCGCCCCAGTGCGGCTTTGCCAGCTGTGAGATTGGCAACAAACTGACCGAGGACGAACAATGGGCAAAGATCGCGCTGGTCAAGCGCATTGCCGAGCGCGTTTGGAAGTAACGCTATCGTTTGCGGGTGGCGGCGCGTGCGAGACATGGCGTATCACGTACAATGGTTCGGATCGTATCGTTCGGGCAGGTTATCCGATATGCCTGATCGCCCTTCCATCATGAAAGGACTTCCATGTCCCAATCCTCGACGCCCGCCGTATCTGAACTCGAGGAGACTGTCGAATAGTAGTTGTGTTCAGCTAAATCAAAAAATGGCGTCCATGCGTATGTACGCGTGGACGCCATTTTTAATGCGTCAGTATCCAGTGGATGCCGCGCGCCATGCGCAGGTCAGTTTGGGCAAAATGATTGCCGGGGTTGAGCTCCAGCGTTGTTGGAATGTCACGCTCGATAAGCAGCTCTTCCATCGCGTGCGTATCGTCGAGTACGTGCCGCATCATGCGGTTGGGCGTCTTGGTTTCCTTTTTACCGAGCGACAGATAGGCAGCGTCGGGCGTAGCTGCCATCGTGCGCTCGCGCGCGAAGTCGATAAAGCCGGGGAACCACAGCGACCCCGATGCACTCGCCACGCGCTCAAAGACATCTGTTTGCCAAAGTGCCCACAGTGCAAAAAGACCCGCCAACGAGTAGCCGGCAATGCCGCGCCAGGTGGGCGGGCAGGGAAGTGATGATTCGGCCTCTGGGATTATCTGATTCAGCAGTTCATCGAGAAACTCAGACGCCTGTCCGCCAAAGGGCTCGGCATCTCGTATAGTTCCGTCGCATTCCCAGGGGCTCAGCTCGCGATTCCAATCGAGCCCTCCAATGGCGACAAGGGCGAATGGCGGGCAGTCGAGCTCTCGGCAGCGCTCGTAGACTTCACTACCGTCGCCCATAACCACAGGGAGGTAGATGACGGGCGTACCTTCTGCACACTCTGAATAAACGGTTATCTGCTTCTGATGCACTTCCAAGGCAGGCTTCTCTCGGTGTTGTGATATTGACAGCCTCAATTGTCGCACGCTGGCACGGGAGCAGACGCTAAAAGAAAGGCGCGGAGCCGCTCGATGCGATTCCGCGCCTTGTTGTTTTGCTTTAGCAGACTATGCCGTTACGCCACGAAGAAGTAGACGAGGAAGGCAAGGGCTGCGATCCACATGAGCGGCTTGATCTTGGAAGCCTCGCCCTTAAAGAGCGCGACGATCACGTAGGCGATAAAGCCCAGGCCAATGCCGGCAGAGATGGAGTAGGTGAAGGGCACGCCGGCGACAATCATGAACGCCGGGAAACCCTGCGATACGTCGGACCAGTCGATTTCGGAGGCCTCGCTCATCATGAGGTAGCCGACGTAGACCAGAGCACCGCAGGTGGCGGCGCTGGAAACGATGGTGACGATGGGGGAGAAGAACGCGGCGAGAATGAACAGCACGCCGGTGGTGACGGAGGTGAGGCCCGTGCGGCCACCGTCGGCGGCGCCAGAGGTGGACTCGACGAAGGTGGTGATGGAGGAGACGCCCATGAAACCGCCCACAGCGGCGGCGGCGGAGTCGACGATCAGGATCTCCTTGATATCCTCGACGTTGCCGTCGTCGGTGAGGAACTCGCCCTGCTTGGCCACGGCCATCGCGGTGCCCATGGTGTCGAAGAAGTCACTCATGAGCAGCGAGAACGAGATGACGAGGAGCGTGGGGTCGGTAAGGACCTTGACGATGGCGGGCACGCCGCCGGCGTCGGCGATGGGGCCACCGATGCTCGAGAAGTCGAGCGGGGCGATGATACCGGTCGGAGCCTGGGTCACACCTAGGGGGATACCGGCGATGACGGCGACGACGATGCCGATGAGCAGCGAGCCGGGGACGTTGCGGCAGGCGAGGGCGACTGTCACCAGGATGGAGATGATGCCGACGATGAAGGTGGGGGAGGTGATGTCGCCCAGACCGACGAGTGTACCGGCGCCAGCGGTGATAATGCCGGCATCGCACAGGCCAATCATGGCGATGAACAGGCCCAGACCCACCGAGATGGCGTGACGCAGGACAACCGGGATGGCGTCCATGATGGCCTCGCGCAGGCCACAAAGCACGAGCAGCAAGATGACGATACCCTCGAGGAAGATGACGCTCATGGCCACGTGCCAGTCACCGCCGCAGACGGTGGTGGTGATTCCAGCGATCATCGCGTTGACGCCCAAGCCCGACGCGCAGGCGAGCGGGCGGTTAGCGAAGATGCCCATGCAGATGGTCATGATGCCGGCGCCCAGGCAGGTGGCGCAGGCGAGCGCTCCCGCATCGATGCCGGCGCCCGAGAGCACTGCGGGGTTGACGGCGATGATGTAGGCCATCGCCAGGAATGTTGTCAGTCCAGCGCGAAGTTCGGTCCCGATTGTGGACTTGCGCTCACTGACGTGAAATAGTTCGTCCATGCATACCCTTTCCTTGTTCGGCCCCGAGTTTAGGCCGATTGACACGAACTCACCCACTATATCGCCTTTGTGAAGTTGGTGTTCCTCACATGTTGATGTTCGGCGGTTTGTAACGGACGGGCGGTATCTTTCGCATGAAATTGTGTAGGTACCGTATACTTAAGCGGTTACAACGACCCCTATGGAGGAACGTATGATTAAAGAGCTTTGCCACGACGAGGCTATCCTGTCCCAGCGTTGCGAGGTTGCGACTGTCGAGGACGAGTCGGTTGCTCAGGACCTGATCGATACCATCAAGTCGCTCGACGATGCCGGCTGCTTGGCCGCTAACCAGATTGGCGTTACCAAGAAGGTTTGCGTCTACCTGGACGATGCCGGTGAGCCCCACGTGCTCTACAACCCCCGTCTGGTGTTTGGCCTGGGCGCCAGCAAGATGGAGGAGAGCTGCCTGACGCACGAGGAGGTCACCAAGTCCACGCGCTATATCAAGTGCAAGGTCGCTTATGACGTGATCGTCGACGGCAAGATGCGCGAGCGCAAGCAGGACTTTGTGGGCTTCGAGGCGCAGATGATTCAACACATGATTGACCACTGTCTAGGAAAGTTGGTCTAAGGGGACCAAAGCACCGCACTTCGTCTCTTTTGGTCCGGGCGTGACATTGTTGTCATGTCCGGGCTTTTGTGTTTAGCGCCTTTTTGTTTGGTGACAATAACCTTAGCAGGAACGTAAAGCTAGGAGGCGCTATGTGTACGAGCATTCGATTTACCGATAATTCTGGCCACATGTATCTAGGCCGCAACCTCGACTGGAGCTTTGACTACGGCCAACAGGTTCGCGTGATGCCGCGCGGGTTCCACATTCCGTATTCGTTTATCGACGATGCGTCGGCGGCGCACGCGGTAATCGGCATGTGCATCGATTACAAGAACTACCCTATGTTTTTCGACTGCGGTAACGATGCGGGTCTGGCTGTGGCGGGGCTCAACTTCCCCGGCTATGCCGAGTATGCCGATGGCCCTGTCGACGGCAAGAACAATATCGCGGCCTATGAGTTTCCCCTGTGGGTGGCAGCGACGTTCTCGACGGTCGATGAGGTCGAGGCCGCGCTGCGCGACACGGTGATTGTCGCCAAATCTGCCGGAGAGGGGCTGGGCGTGTCACTGCTCCATTGGATTATCGGCGACAGCCAACGCAGCATCGTGGTCGAGATGATGGCTGACGGCCTGCATGTATACGACAATCCGGTCGACACCCTTGCCAATCAGCCGACTTTCCCGTGGCACATGGAAAACCTGCGCACCTATATCACGGCCACAAGCGATTTTCCGCAGACGGCGACATGGCGTGGCGCCGAGCTTAAGCCCTATGGAGCCGGTGCCGGCATGCGCGGCATTCCGGGCGATTGCTATTCGCCGAGCCGTTTTGTAAAGGCGGCGTACCTCAATGCCAATTACCCACAAAAGGAGAGCGAGACCGAAAACGTCGTTCGCATGTTCCGCTCGCTCGAGGGCGTGGTGATGATCGAGGGAGCGTCCAGGATGGACGATGGCAAGTTCGAGAAGACTATCTACACCGGATGCTTTAGCGCGCGCACGGGCAATTATTACTACGCGATGTATGGGGATCCGTCGATTCGCTACGTGAGCCTGATGGATGCCGAGGGCGCGAGCCCCGATAGGCTCGTGGTTCCCGAGCCGCGTCGTTCGTAGCTCACTGGTCCGTTGCGACATAAAACGGCCTCGCACCTCTTATGAGATGCGAGGCCGTTGTCGTCAATGGCTGGTGGCGTGTTAGAAGTTGGCGTCGTTGAACTGGGTGCTCTCGAGTCCGTCGAGTTGCTGTTCGGGCGTATCGGCGACGCTCTCGAGCAGCTCGGTGGGATCGACGTTCATGCTCTTGCCGGCCTCGTTGCCGTTGACCAAGTCGTCCGAGAAGATGTCGACCTCCATTTCCTCGGCCTCTTCGATCTGAACTTCGAGCGGCACCTGGGTACGCACAAGTTTGACGGCCGGGCGCATGCGGGCAAAGAGCGGTACGTACTCGATGATGATGGCCGAGTTCTCGAGACCATACCAACGTGCCGGGCTTCCGCAGGCGCGGCGGACGGCGTACTTGATGGCCATCACACGGTGGTCGTTGCGGTTGATGTCCGTTTCGGGTGCAAGCATCTTGCGCAGCATGCAAAAACGGAAGTCGCCCACGTTGCCACGCGTCTCGTAGATGGAGTAGGTGTGATGTTGCGGCGGCAGCTCGCCCGATGCCATCAAGTCGCCAACGATCTGGCGCAGGTAGGCGTTGATGCGCTGATTGACCTTAAAGCCCAGGTCCAAGCGCACGCGGAACAGGAAGTCTGTGCCAAAGGTCTCAACGGAATACTCGTGCGTATAGGGCTCGTCGGTAACGTGCACGTTGATGAACCAATATGCCTTGGCGCGCTTGGGGTGTTTGTCCAGGATGGAATAGAGCACGTCGCGGTCGAGCGTGAGCGGGTCGGGGCTGTTGGTGAGAAATACCAGATTGTCAGCGAGCACGGGGTAGGTCTTGTCGTTGCGCAGACGGTTGAGCTGATCGATGTACTTGGAGACGGGCAGCAGAATCGTCTGCGTGCGCTCGATGGCGGTGCCGCGACGCCACACATACATAAGGCCAAACAGCAGCGCGGCCAGGAAGATCATGACGTAGCCGCCGTCAAAGAACATGGTGAGGCACGAGGCGAAGAAGCACAGCTCAATGGCGCCAAAGAGCAGGGCGAAGACGCAGGCACCCAGCTTGTGCTTGAGGATGCCGGCGATGTAGCTCGTCAGCAGTGTGGTGGTCATGAGCATGGTCACGGTGATGGCGAGGCCATAGGCGCTCTCCATGCGCTCGGAGTTTTGGAACAGCAGCACGATGAAGATGCAGCCGACCCACATGATGTTGTTGACGAGCGGAATATAGAGCTGGCCCTTGGTGTCGCTGGGGTAGTGGATGCGCAGATGCGGCATAAGGTTGAGACGCGTAGCCTCGGATACCAGCGAGAACGAGCCGGTGATGAGCGCCTGCGAGGCGATGATGGCCGCTACGGCCGAAAGCACGATGGCAAAGGGGCGCAGGGGCTCGGGAAGCATCATATAAAACGGGTTGACGATATCCATCGCGAGCATCTGGGGGTTGGAGTTATTGGCGAGCAGCCAAGCTCCCTGACCCAGATAGTTGAGGATAAGGGCCGCCTTAACAAACGGCCAGGATGCATAGATGTTTGCCTTGCCAACGTGGCCCATGTCCGAGTAGAGGGCCTCGGCGCCGGTCGTCGACAGAAAGACAAAGCCGAGCACCATAATGCCCGAGTGGTTGATGGGCGAGAACAGGAACATGATGCCGCGGATGGGGTTGAGCGCGCGCAAGATGGACAGGTTGCCGAGCATGTTGAACAGGCCGGCGCCTGCCAGGAACAGGAACCACAGCGTCATGAGCGGGCCGAACAGCTTACCGATCGACGAGGTACCGGCGCGCTGCATGGCAAATAGGCCGCAGATAATGATGATGGTGATGATGATGACGTTGGTCTGGCCGTCGCCCAAAAGCGCGTGGCCCCACTCGATAGTGCGCAAGCCCTCGATGGCCGTGGTAACCGTGACGGCGGGGGTGAGGATGCCGTCGGCGAGCAGCGCCGCGCCGCCGATCATGGCGGGGAGAATCAGCCATGGCGCCACCTTGCGCACGAGACTGAACAGGGCGAAGATGCCGCCTTCGTTGTGGTTGTCGGCCTTCATGGCGATTACCACGTACTTGACCGTGGTCACGAGCGTCATGGTCCAGATGACGAGCGAAAGCGCGCCAAGGATCATATCTTCGCTGACGGTGCCGATGCCGCCGTTGTTGGCGACGATTGATTTCATGGTGTACATGGGGCTCGTGCCGATGTC
>CABQZS010000083.1 GCA_902468695.1 uncultured Collinsella sp. | reverse complement strand
GGCACTCAAGATCATGCACGACGCCAAGTATCGCGACCTGCCGTTTATTACGGGCTACGAGGGGCGCGGTGCCGGTGGCAAGACGTTGGAGTCGGCGACGTACTTTATCCGCGAGGATAACGAGATCGTCGGCATGCTCTGCGTCAACACCGATCTTTCCACGGTACGCTCCATCAACGCCATGGCGCAGCAGCTCATGGCGTGCTTCGACGCGGCGCCAAGGCAGACGGAGTCCGCGTCTATCGAGGTCGAAAGTCTATCGGAGTCTACACAGGAGCTCATCGACCGCAGTATTTCCGAGTTGCTCGAAAGCCGCGGGCAGGATGTCGCCTCGCTGGGGCAGGCCGATCGCGTGGACGTTATTCGCCACCTTAACGGCAACGGTGTATTTATGCTCAAGGGCGCTGTTGCCTGCACTGCCGCCGCGCTGGGCATCTCGGAGCCCAGCGTCTACCGCTACCTGCAAAAAGTTCGCAAAGAGGGCTAACCCGCCGATCCCTTGGGGACGGAGGAGAACGGATCATTTTGCCGCATCGCTTGACAAAAGACCCTGCAGCTCACACGCGCTGCAGGGTCTTTTCGCATGTCATGTTTAGCTGTTGCCAACGCCTTAGAGAGCGGCAACGACCTCGATCTCGACCAGACCGCCAGCCGGAAGAGCGGCAACCTGGAAAGCGCTGCGCGCGGGGAACGGGGCCTCGAACTTGGAGGCGTAGATCTCGTTCACGGCGGCGAAGTCGGCGATGTCGGCCAGGTAGACCGTGGTCTTGACGACATCGGCAAACGTAGCGCCGGCGGCAGTCAGCAGGGCCTCGACGTTAGCAAGGGACTGCTTGGCCTGGGCCTCGACGCCCTCGGGCAGCTTGCCGGTCGCGGGATCGATGCCCAGCTGGCCGGACAGGAACACCATGTTGCCGGTCTGGATACCGGGGGAATACGGGCCGATGGCTGCGGGTGCGTTATCGGAAGACACGACGGTCTTGCTCATGTTTTTCTCCTTACGATCAAATAGAGAGCGTGAGCGCGGCGTTCGCACCGGGAGGCACAGTTCGGTCTGAACACCGCGCTTGATTGGGATAGTAGGGGATGATTTTGCCCGATGCAAGATAATTATCAGATTGCGATAATATTTTATCGCCCAACGGCGCGTACGGGCCGCTGAACGGCATGACTGGCGACCTGTCTGAAAAACGATCCCTTTTCCTCCGTCCCCTTCAGATCACGTGGTCCCTTAGGAACGGAGGAAAAGGGGTCGTTTTTGCCTGAGGGGCTGCTGAAGACTTTGTCCTGCTTAAGCTGCGGGCATCGTCCATCGCAACAGCACCACTATACTTTTTAAGCATCTGAGCATTTTGAAAGGCAGGATATGACCGCAACCGCCAGTCGAACCACCAACCGCAGACCCGAGCTCTTGGCCCCCGCCGGAGGCCCGGAGCCCTTTGCCGCCGCACTCGCCGCCGGGGCAGACGCCATCTACTGTGGCATGGGCAGTTTCAACGCCCGCCGCAAGGCAACGAACTTTACCGACGAGGCTTTTGAGCAGGCCTGCCGTGCTGCACACCTGGCCGGCTCGCGCGTCTACGTCACGGTCAACATCGTCATCAAGCAGTCCGAGATGGGCGATGCGCTGCAACTCATCCATCGCTGCTCCACGCTGGGCGCCGACGCCTTTATCATCCAGGACTGGGGCCTGTTCTTTGAGGTCAAGCGCACCATGCCCGGCATCGAGACGCACATCTCAACCCAGGCGAACATCCATGACGACCGCGGAACCCTTTGGTGCCGCGAGCAGGGCGCCGACCGCGTGACTCTCTCGCGCGAGCTTTCCATCGACGAGATTGCCGCCATTCACGATGCCGCGCCCGATGTGGACCTTGAGGTCTTTAGCCATGGCGCCATCTGCTTTTGCTACTCGGGCCTGTGCCTGCTTTCGAGCTTTGCCATGGCGGGCCGCTCGGCCAACCGTGGCATGTGCGCCCAGCCCTGCCGCCTGCCCTACGAGTTGATCGACGAGAACGGTCGCGCGCTCTCCCCCGCCGGCCGCGAGCGTGCGCTATGCCCGCGTGACACCAACACCTCACAGCTTGTTCGCCGTCTGTATGACGCCGGCGCCGCGTCGCTCAAGCTCGAGGGCCGCATGAAGGCGCCCGATTACGTGTACTCCATCGTTGATGTGTATCGTCACGAAATTGACGACATGCTATCCGGAG
>CABQZS010000082.1 GCA_902468695.1 uncultured Collinsella sp. | reverse complement strand
TCATCAGGCGCTCAGAGCCACGACGGCTAGCCACTCCCGCGCGCGCCAAAAAGCGCTGCAGGCGCATGGTGTGCGGATAGACGTGCTGGGCATCGGGCGCTGCGGTGCCCGGAGCGGCTGACGCGCGCGTCTCCCCTACTTCGTTAGTCCTCGTCATGCAAATCCTCCGAGGTCTCGTCGACGACTAGGGTCTCCAAGTCCTCGACTGCCTCAACATCTTCAACATCGGTATCGAGCAGTTCGCGCTCTTCGTCCAGGTCCTCGGCCTGCTCCTCGAGCGTGGACTGAATACTGCGGCCGCTCAGACGCTCGCGGATAAACTGGCGCGACTGCTCGTCGGGGGCAAACTGCTCCAGGTCGGGCAGGTCGCGGGTGGAGCGCAGGCCGAATTTTTCCAAGAAGGCGTTGGTCGTGCCGTAAATGATGGCCTGACCGCGCTGGGGGTCACGGCCGAGCTCGCGCACCAGACCCTTGTCAACGAGCGACGCGATGACGCCGTCGGAGTTGACGCCGCGGATGCCCTTGACCACCTCGCGCGTTACGGGCTGGCGGTATGCGATAACGGCCAGGGTTTCGAGCGCCGCCTGGGACAGCTTTTGTGTGTCCCAGCTCAGCACGTAGGCTTCGACCACGTCGTGGTAAGCGGGATGCGTAAACAGTCGCCAGCCGCCGGCGACCTCGCGCAACTGAAAGCCGCGGTTGGCCTCCTCGTACTCAACCTTGAGCTCGGCGAGCAGCGACGCGCACTCGCCGGGGGCGATATCCAGTGCGCCGGCCAGCGCGGGCGCACTCACCGGGTCACTCGACACCAGCAGCAGCGCCTCGAGGGCACCTTTGAGGCTGTTTGCCTCCAGCGTGGAAAGGTTCGACATACTAGCGTCTCCTATTCGGTGAGCTCGGGGCCCTCGCCGGGCACATAGGCCTCGGCGCCCTCGACGCGGTTGATGCGGATGGTTCCAAAGATCTCGTCCTGGCTCAGCGTGAGCGAGCCGCGCTTGGCGAGCTCAAGCATAGCCAGGAAGGTGACGACGAGCTGCTCGGTGGTGGCATCGCCGTCCAGTAGCTCGCGGAAGGTGCAGGTTTGGTGCGTCATGGTAAAGCGGTCGACTGAGGCCACGGTCAGGTCGAGCGGTACGCGATGCGGCGCCACATGCTCGGCCTCCAGCAGGAAGGTCTGGCGCTTGCCGTCCAGGTCGGCACAGATGACGGCGAGACCGCGAAGCGTGATGCCGGCCAGGTAGTCGGGCATAAGCCCCAAGAACTCGGGGTCGGGGCCGGCAACGCGCGGGTGCATGCGGCTTTCGGCCTGCATGCGGGCACCGAGGGCCGCAGCCGCGCCCTTAAACTGCTTGTAGGCAATGAGGCGCTGGATCAGGACCTCGCGCAAGGCGTCGCCGTCGAGCGTGCTGAGCTCCTCGAGGTCTTCGTCGAACTCGTCATCGTCGTCATCGACTTTGCGCGGGGCCTCCTGCGGCACCAGAGAGGCAGCCTTGATGTCCAAAAGGGTTGCCGCGACCAGCAAAAAGTCGCTCGCCACGTCCAAGTCCAGCGCCTCGATGCGCTCGGCCTCGGCAAGGTACTGCTCAGCCACCTCGCTGATGGAGATGGCGCCGATATCTACTTTTTGGCGGGTTACCAGCTGCAGCAGCAGGTCGAACGGTCCGCTGTAGACCTGCGTCGACACGCGATACGACATCTTCGACCTCCTTTGACGGCGCCTTCGCGGCGCGGTTTGGGTGCATGTTACGACCATTTTGCACGGTCGACCTGTTAGTTTACCTTAGATGCCTGCGATTGCGAAGTTAAGCAGCTGCTCAGCTAGCGGATACACGGTAACGTCGAAATAGCGGCCGATCACATCGATGCCGGTCCACATAGGCAGCAGGTACAGCACCAGGATGAGGATGGGCATAGCGTATTGCTGCAGGCGGTAGTAGTTTGCGAGTGCCTTGCCCTTGAGGAAGGGCACGATGATCGACGAGCCATCGAGCGGCGGAATCGGGATGAGGTTGAAGAACGCGAGCGACAGGTTGACCACGATAAACGTGGCGCCGAAGTTCATGATCTGTGATGCCACGGCAAAGGACATGCTGGTGTAGAGGCTGCCGTACGTTGCGCGCATGAGGAGCGCGGCAAGACACGCGAGTGCGATGTTCGATGCGGGGCCGGCCGCGCTCACCAGGACCTCATCGCGCTTGGGGTGCTTGAGGTTGTTGAGGTAGACGGGCACGGGCTTGGCAAAGGCGAACACCGGACCGCCGGCGGCAAGCATAAGCAGCGGCAGGAGAATGGTGCCAAACGGATCGATGTGGTTGAGCGGGTTGAGCGACACGCGGCCGCGCGAACGCGCCGTCTTATCGCCGAGTGCCCAGGCTGCGGCGGCGTGTGCGCTCTCGTGGATCACGATGCCAACGATGACGGCGACGGCGCTGGCAAGCAGGTTCATGATGTAGCTGCTGGACATGGCGCTCCCCTAGCGGACGCGGCGCGAGGCGCGCGTGAGCAGGTAGTCGGCCACAAACAGGATTACCGCGACGATGGCGTAATCCAGGCGGAAGACGCCGCCAAAGGGAGAGGTGATGACGCCGTAGCCTGCGATGGCACTCGGCAGCGCGCGCGAAAGCTCAACGACAAAGCCGACGATCTGCAACTTGGCGGTGAGGCCGCTAAAGCACAGCAGCACGGTCATCGCGCTCATAAAGATGCCGCAGATGCGGCACGCGATGGCGATAATGCTCGTCGCCACGGCAGCGGCCTTACGAGAGTTCACGCGCGGTCTCCTCTTCGATCTGGGTGGAAAGCTCCAGCCATTCGTCCTCGAGTTTGGGCAGCTCTTGCTTAAGGCCGTTATATTCCCCCAGCGCGGCGTTGAACTTGTCCTGATCGGCATAAAGCTCTTCGCTTGCCATCAATTCCATAAGCTCGTCATAGCGGGCGCGCTTTTTGTCGAGCTCTGCCTCGATCTTCTTGAGCTGGTTGCGCACGCCCTTGAGCTTTTTGTTGAGCGCAGCGCGGGCCTGGGCCTCGGCGCGCTTTTGCTCCTTGGTCTTTTTGCCTTCGGCAGGCTTGGAAGCGGTGGCGGGGGCGTCGGGCTGGGCCGCGGTGACCTTAGCGGACTCGGTCGCGGCCGATGCACTCTCCCCTGCCGCCTCGGCGGCGGCGCGGGCTGCGAGGTCCTCGCGCTTGTAGAGGTAGTAGTCGTAGTCGCCGTCGTAGACCGTGACCTTGCCATCGCGGATGTCAATGATGCGGTTGGCCACAGCGCGTACCAGGTGCTCGTCGTGGCTGATCAGCACGATAGTGCCGGGGAAGTTCTGCAGGGCGTTCTCGAGCATGTCCACCGAGTCGATGTCCAGGTGGTTGGTGGGCTCGTCCAGGCACAGGAGCGCCTCGGGGGCCACAAGCATCTTGGCCAGTGCCAGACGCGCCTTTTCGCCGCCGGAGAGGACGCGGACCTGCTTCTCGATGGAATCGTTGTCGCTAAACAGGAAGGCGCCCAGCAGGCTGCGCTGCTGCGGCACGGTCCACTTGGGCGTGACGGTGTCGATCTCTTGCAGGACGGTGTTGGACTCGGTCATGCCTTCGAGCGCGTGCTGGGCGTAGTAGGCCACGCCCACGTTGGTGCCCAGGTCGCGGGTGCCGGTGGTGGGCGGTTCCAGGCCGGCGAGGATCTTCATGAGGGTGGACTTGCCGGCGCCGTTGGGGCCGACGAGCGCCACATGCTCGCCGCGGTAGAGCTTGAGGTCGATGTCACTGTAGATGTGCTTGTCGCCGTATGACTTGGAGACGCCCTCGAGGCCCACGACCATATCGCCCGAGCGCGGCGGGTCGGGGAACTCAAAGTCGATATGCTTGTGGCCCTCGGGCAGGATGACGAGCTCCTTTTTGATCTGCTCGATTTTGCGGATGCGCTCCTGGGCCTGGGCTGCCTTGGTGGGCTTGTAGCGGAACTTATCGACGAAGACCTGCATGTGGGCGATGTCACGCTCCTGAGCGGCGCGCTTGGCGCGCATCTGCTCCAGGTTGTCCTCGCGCTGCTTGAGGTAGCTGCTGTAGTTGCCGGTGTAAGTGGTCACGCGACGGTTTTCGAGTGCGGCGACGTGGTCGACGCAGGCGTCCATGAAGGCGCGGTCGTGGCTGACGATGAGTACGGCGCCGTCGTAGTTGGCGATAAAGCCGCGCAGCCACTGGACGCTTTCGAGATCCAGGTGGTTGGTGGGCTCGTCAAGCAGCAGCAGGTCTGGGTGGCGCAGGAAGAGCTTTGCCAACGCAATACGCATCTGCCAGCCGCCCGAGAACTCGGAGCACGGGCGCTCAAAGTCGGTGACCTTAAAGCCCAGGCCGGACAGGATCTTGCGGGCGTTGCTCTCGAGCTCGTAGCCGCCCAGGTGCTCAAAGCGGTCCTGGACCTGGCCGTACTCGTTAAGGAGTGCATCGACGTCCTTACCCTGCTCGGAGAGCTCGGTGATCTGGGCCTGCAGCTCGTTGGCGCGCTCGCCCATGCGGCGGATTTCCTTGGCGGCGGCCATGACCTCGGCGAGGATGGCGGTGTCCTTGTGCTCTAGGTTAGTTTCCTGCTCTAGGTAGCCTACCTGGCAGTCCTTGGCGTACTGGACCTGGCCGGCGTCCGGGCTGTCGATACCCATAATGATCTTGAGCATGGTGGTTTTGCCGGCGCCGTTGGGTCCTACAAGCGCAAAGCGCTCGCCGGGGTTGATCTGGAAGGACGCGCCGCTAAAGAGGACGCGCGCGCCGAAGCTTTTTTCGATCTTGTCGACCAGGAGGATCATGGTGCCGCCTTTGACCTTGTGTGCCTATATGAAAAAAGGCCCCAACTTGCGTTGGAGCCTCATTCAATGCTCGGGTGGAGACGAGGGGGATCGAACCCCTGACCTCTTGACTGCCAGTCAAGCGCTCTCCCAGCTGAGCTACGCCCCCGTGCGAAGAAGTACTATACGGGAACTCGGACCACGATGCAAGGACAATTTTGGAAAAACTTTCCTGGGGCGCGGGCGCCGCTGGGACGAGAGCGCGGCACGGACTCGAGGGCAAGGGACCCGCGATGCCGGAT
>CABQZS010000081.1 GCA_902468695.1 uncultured Collinsella sp. | reverse complement strand
TTCCTCAAGTTCGCTGTCGTGGGTCTTATCTCCTTTGGCATCGACTGGGGCATGCTCATTGCGCTCGTCGAGCTGTTCCACCTCGACTTTTTGATGAGCACCACGGTTTCGTTTATCACGTCCGTCGTGGTCAACTACTGGCTCAGCATGAAGTACGTGTTCGACCACCGCGAAGGCATGAGCCGCAAGCGCGAGTTCACGATCTTCACCATCCTGTCGGTGATTGGTTTGGGCCTCAACGACCTGTACATGTTTGTGGGCGTCACGTTTTTGAGCATCGGCTATCAGGCCATGAAGGCCATCGCCACGTTCCTCGTCACCTGGTACAACTACTTCAGCCGCCGCTTCTTCCTCGAGGGCGCACGGTCGTAGTCGATTCACTATTTGCTTGAATGTATAACCGGTTGGAATTCCCGTTCCAACCGGTTTTTTGTTTGCCGAGAGATCCGGCGACCCAGTCCCATTCGCACGAAAAACGGGCGGCCCGGATGTTTGTCCGAACCGCCCGTCTGGCGCGCTATGTCGAGGCCTCTAGCCTGTAACGTAATACCAGACTACGTTGTCGCCATTGGAGAGAACGTAGTTACTGCAGGCCGTCATGGGCGTTGTGCCGTTGACGGAGTACATCCAGCCGCTCGTGCCGCCGTACTGTTTCTCGGCCAAACCGCCAATCGCGGAGACATACGTGCCGTACGATGAGCCGCGTGCGTTGACAGAAAGGCCCAGCGCGCACAGGGCATCGTAAACGGTGGCGCCTTCGTTAAAGGTAAAGGTGCCGCCAGAAGACACAGGATTGCCCACAGCGCTCGATGTGACCGAAACCGTCACCGTTACGTAGTTGGACTCCTGCGAGCCGCCCTGTCCGCCCGAGGGAGCGCTTCCGCCATTAGAACTGGAGGCCCCATCAGACGACTGACCGCCGCCCGAAGAAGCACCGCCAGACACATTGGGAGTAACGCCGGCTCCCGTATTCTGGGCAGCGGATTTATCTCCAGACTTCTTGCCGTTCTGACCATCGGACTTTTTGCTATCCGAGCCCTTGTTTGATTCCTTGTCCGAAGACTCGGACTCCTTCTTAGAGTCAGATTTATCCGAACCCTTAGACTCGTCGTTCGCACCATCCGAAGATTTGGAATCCTTGGAGCCAGCTTTACCCGAAGCGACGGTCGAGTCAGACCCCTTGGCGTCCTTCGCGACGACGCTCTCCCCCGTCACGGTCTGAACGATCCAGTCAATGGACCAGGCGCCGCTCTCGGAAGGATGGACGAAGCCCAGCGATATGACAATTAGCGCAACGCACGCGGCAGTCAGAACGCCAAGGAGCGCCTTGCGACGAGGGGCGGACGCCGCCGAAGCGGCGCCCTGTTGCTTTGCATCATCGAACTGAATGAACGAGGAATCTGGTTGCTTGGGGTCAGCGTCCTTGGATTTACTGGACACAGCCCTCACCTACCGACGTTTGGTGAACACGAACACGCCGACGATGGCGAGACCGATGACGCCGGCGGCAACGCCAACAATGGCGAGCGGGTTGGTGCCAGTCTCCTGCTCGGAAGCACTAGAGGACTTCTTAGCAGTGGTCGTGGAAGCAGCACCCGTATCGGACTTGGAATCGGACTTCTTGTCGGACTTGTTGTCCTTCTTGTCAGACTTCTTCTCATCCTTCTTGTCGGACTTGTTTTCCTTGGTCTCGGTCTTGGTCGACACCGTCGTCTTGGTCGTCGGCTTATGACTCGGAGCGACAGCGCCGCCAGCCTGCTGGCCCTTCGTGCCGGAGCCGGAACCCGTGCCAGCGCCACCATTGCCACCATTAGTGCCAGAACCGCCATTACCGCCAGGGTTAACGGCATTCTTGGTCCACTTGGCATACAGCGTCAGATCGGCCGTCACCGGCGTACTGAAGTCATACGCCTGCGTGCAAGCCTCATCGGTATACCAACCGCCGAAAGTGTAGCCATCGCGCGTCGGATCGGCCGGCTTGACCAGCTTGCCATCAGCCGTAGCAACAAACTTAGTGTCGCAAGCAGACCCGCCGTTGGAGTTAAAGGCAACCGTCCAAGACTCGACAGCTCCAAGTTTAAACAGCGTGCCCGAATCATTAATGTAGTAGAGATTGCCAGAAGCATCAGCAATGACCGGAGAGTCACAGTACTGGTAATGGCCAGCCGCATCATAAATCTGCGTCGCCTCTGCATCGCCGAGCGTATAGCGATACACGCCGCCACCAGCAGAGTAGTTGACGTAATCCTTGCTATCCGCGCTGTTAACGGTGAAGTACACATAGGTCTTGCCGCCCTGAACACTCACCAGCGGAGTAGCAGCAATACCGTTGAGGCCAGCCGGCAGCGCCTTGCCGTCAGCAGCAGCGACCATCGTGGTCTTACCCGTCTTCAGGTTATAGAGAACCAGAGCAGAGCCCGTAGCCGTCTGTCCGCCGACAATCAGATTGTCACCAGACACCGCAGGGGCGCTCAGATTATTCGTAAGGCCCAGATCAACCGTCTTCTGCTCGCCCAGCACGCCCTTCGCCGAAAGCGAAATCACATGGAGCTTTCCGTCGTGCGTCATCTGATAGAAGGTCGAGCCATTGGACGGATCGGCGACGCAGTCAGCGTTCGCAAGGGCGCCGAGCTTCATGGTCGAAACGACATCGCCCGTCGTCTTATCAATGCACTTAAGCGTACCCGCGCTCGTAGGAACGATGGCATACTTATCCGTCAAAGCCGCACCAGTCCAGTAATAGCCCTCGGAAGCGTCAATGTTCTGCCAAGAGACTTCGCCCGTGGCAATCTTGATACGCTTAAGGGAGCCGTTGCCGTAGGTCGCGTTGTAATTCTCGTCATACGAAATATCGACCGAGCCTACATAGACGTACTCGCCGTCCGAAACGACGGTGCAGGAGCTCTGCGTCAAATCCGTCAAACCAGGCGTCAGCCACTTGCAGATCAGCTTGTCTGCAGTAATCGCCTGGACCGCACCGCCGTTGAGCGGAACGATGATAAGGCCATTGGTATAGATCGGACGAGAAGTATAGCTCACCTTGGAGGCAAGCGGCGCAGAGGCAACCTTTTTGCCCGTGGACGAATCGATCTTAATGAGCTCGTTCTCGGTCGCGATGTACACAAAGCCGTTAGCGATGACAGGCTCGCTGCAGTTGGCATACTGCTGACCAGACTCGGTCTTCCAATCGAAGGCCCACTTAAGACCGGCGGCCTGCGCAGGCGTCTTGGCATCCGTTACGGTCGAACCGTTGCCACTGTTGCCGTAGCCGGCCCACTCGGCATCCCAATCAGGAGTCGTCGCGCTCGGGTCCACGACAATCTTGTCGGGATCGGGCATGGCCGAATCGTCGGTGGTATAGGCAAGCGTAACCTTATCGCCGCTCTTGAGCGTAATCTGATTGGCGCAGAGTAAGGAGGGCTCTCCGTTGATATACAGGTGCCAATTTTTATTGGTCGCAGCATCCCAGGCATACGGCTTGTGATCGAACGGCGAGTTGATGGAATTGAGGAACCAGTACTCACCACTCTGGGAGCCGTTGTACGTAACGCCCTTGGCCTTCAGGACCGTCTCAATAAGGTTCTGGGCAGTAGAGCCTTCGGGCAAAGAAACATTGCTTGCCGAGCCCCAGCGAGTATTGTTGCCGTTGACATCGGGACCGATAACATCGACAGACCCAAGAACCTGGCCAGAAAGGGCACCGGCGTCAGCACCATACATAAAGGTGACGGCGTCACCCTCTTGGAGCTCGTAGGCACCGGCGCCAACGTCGGCGAACTTGCCATTTACGTAGAAGCGCCAATAGCTATTGGTCGCAGCATCCCAGCCATAGGACTTACCATCGAACGGCGAAGTAATGCCGTTGAGGAACCAGCCCCAAGGCGATTCGCCAGCATCGAGAGTAAGGCCGGTCTGCTCAAGGAGATCCTTAGCAGTGGAGCCTGCCTTGAGGCTCGTCTGGCCCGTCGAAGCCCAAACCTGCTGCTTGCCGTCCTTGTCCTTACCAAGTACCTGAACGGAAGCATGGACGGAATCAGAGGGCAACTGGTCGCCCCAGCCACCGTAGAACCACGTAACGGTATCGCCAGCATGAATGGTGACATTGTCTGCCGTGTAGTCGCTCGACTTGCCGTTGATAAACAGCTGCCAATAGGTCGAATAATCGAGCGGCGTACCCAGCTCAACGCCGTTGTACTTAAGGCTCAGAATGAAGGAGCCCGCAGCAACGGCGTCAATATCATTCGCCTCGAGCGCGACCTTCGTAAGGTCAAGCGCGCTCGAACCGGACGTCACCACATACTGCGCGTTATCGACCCAGGTCTGAGTCTTGCCCTGGGCATCGCGACCGATGACGGTCACATTTGCGGCAACCTGGTCCTTAACGACAGGGGACGAGCTACCAGCCGTATAGGCAAACTCAATCTTTTGCCCCTGGGTGAGCTTGACGCTGCTCGCGCCAACCGAGGAAGACGCGCCGTCGACGAACAGCTGCCAGAAGGCATAAGTCGTCGGATCGTAGGCAAGCGTGCGACCATCGCTCGGGGATGTGATGCTTTCGAGGTAGAAACCGTATGCCGTGTTCGGTTCGTACTTCGCCTTGAAGCCCGTCTTCTCCTGCAGCTTAATGAAGGCATCCGCAGCCGTCGCGCCCTCGTCGAGCTTGAGCTGCGTAGGTGCCACCCAGGTCTGAGCCTTGCCGTCGGCATCGGTGCCGATAATCGAGAACGAGACCTCGACCTGCTTCTTGGCGACATCGCCGGTTTCTGTCGGGTTCTCTGTCTGAACGGCAGCCGCGGCGGCAGATCCCGCTTGGCCAGCGGATGCCGTCGAAGACTGCTCGCTCGTGGCAGGGCTCTCCCCCGTCGCCGAGCCTTCGTCGCCAGTTGCTGCCTCTGTTATGGCTGCACTAGCTGCAGGCGCGCCCTCGGAATCCGAAACCTCGGCGCCGCTCTGCTCAGCGGCACCGCCCGCAAGCGCTGTGTCCTCGCCCGGCGTCGCAGCCTGAGCCACAGCCTCGGCAATGCTCTCGGCGCCCTCGGCCCACAGCTGAGCCGGCGTGGTGCCAAAGGCCATCGCGAAGGCCAGGAATGCCACCAGGCCGCGCTTTGCTATGCCGCGTGCAATCGCGCCACGGCGATGCGAGACGCGCTGGCGCTCGTCCTCAAACATATCCATTTGTCTCCTACTGTCTGCACTTGGAGCGTTGCCTTGAGGCTGTCCCACGTCATCGCGCATGTTACGCTCGAGTTCCCCCATCGGGGCCCCCTTCCCTCCAGAGCCCTATGCACACCGGCGGCATATGCCGCAGCCGCATGCAAGATGGGAGGCGATCCGACTTAACCTTAACGGCTCGGGCGCGTCGTCCGATCTGCGACGCAAACATCCCGAGCCAAGAGGAATTACGGTTACTGGTACAGCCGGGGACTTGCACCCCGATTCTCCCAAACGCGCAGGAAAACCGCGCGTTCGTGCGTCTCCGCACCACCATCTAGGCCATCGATTATTACCGTCAAAATGGTATCACGCAAAAGGGCCCCGCACACAGGCGAAGCCCAAGGTAAAACCTATTGTTTGCGATAGGAAAATGCGGTGACGGTCGCAGCCTCTAGTGCTTGCCGCCGTGACTGTTGAGCCAGATATTGCGGCCCAGCATAAGCGCCAGCACCAGCGCGCTCACGTAGCCAAAGAAGCCGATGACCGGAATGCCGAGGACAACCGGCTCGATGCGCGCGTAGTACACCACCGACGAACCGATAAACAGGCCAGCGATAACGATAGCCATCGACATACGGTCGATAATTCCGCCCAGCTGTCGCAGTGCCTTATCGCTGCTCATGATCTGCGTGTTCACCTTAAGCTGGCCGCGCGTGAGCATGCGCGAAGCCAAGCCCAGATACTCGGCCGCCTCGAGCGAGCCTTTTGCCGCGCGATAGCTGCTCGCGGCAAGATCGCGTCCCATATCACGCACGCGCGCATAGGTGCTTTTTTCGTTTTTGATGTGCGTCTGGATGATCTGGATCATGTTGACGTTGGGCATATACTCGGTCAGCAAACCCTCGAGCGTCACCATGCCGCGGGCGAACATCGTCACCACGCTCGGCAGCTCAACATCGTTTTTGCGCGCCAGGTTTAGCAGCGAGGTCAAAAACTCGCCGATATCCAGATCTTTAAGGTCAAGGCCCGCAAAGTCGGCGACGATAAAGTCCAAGTCGGACAAAAAGGCCGAATGATCGAGCTCGGCCGAGTCGCCACGCGTCACGGCGAAGCGCATGAGCGAATCCTTGAGCTTGGGCACGTCACCCTCGGCCACGGCGAAAATCATGTCCTTAACGATGCCACGATCGTGGCTCGACATGCGTCCGACCATGCCCAAGTCGATAAAGTAAACGATGCCGTCCTTGAGAATGATGTTTCCCGCATGCGGGTCGGCATGGAAAAAGCCGTCGTCGAGCACCTGCGTCGAGTAGTCCTCGACAATCGCGGCACCGATCTTTTCCAAGTCATAGCCCTCGGCCACCAAGCGTTCAGGATCGGCAATCGAAATGCCGTCGACGTAGTCCATAACCACCACGTGCTCGGTGCACAGGTCCAGATAGGATTTAGGGCACGTCACGCCATGAACGCTCTTATGGAACTCGTAGAAGTCGTTGAGGTTTTTGGCCTCGGCCAAAAAGTTGGTCTCCTCGCGAAACGAGGTCCACAACTCCTCGACTACGCCGTGCAGGTCAACGAATTGATCGGTGTTGACGAACTTGGAAACGATACGCACCACCGAGCGGATGATATCGATGTCCTGTGCCATAACCTGCTGCGCACCGGGGCGCTGCACCTTGACGGCCACGTCCTCGCCCGTCACCAGACGAGCGCGGTGCACCTGCGCGAGCGACGCACTACCGAGCGGGTTGGGGTCGATCGCATCGAACATCTCCCCCAGGCGCAGGCCGTATTCTTCTTCCAGACAACTGAGTACGACCTCGTACGGCACCGGTTCCACGTCGGAGCGCAGACGACGCAGCTCGTCGCAAAAGCGTTGCGGCAGAATCTCGGACCGGTTGGCCAGAATCTGCCCCATCTTGACGAACATGGGGCCGAGTTCCTCGAGCAGGCGGCGCAAACGAACCGGCGTGAGGTTATCCCACACGCGGTACTTTTTGACCAGGCGAACAATCTGCCCAATGCGTTCGCGACGACCCGCCGGCGTGAGCTGGTATTCCTCGTCCGGCGCCATCGCGTCGGGCTCCTCGGGCACCATATCGACAGCGCGCGGCTTCTTGCGAGCGCCCGAGACGGCGGCGTCGACCTCATCGACAACCGCCGCCTCGTCACCCAAGGGATCTAGATTGTTGTAATCGGTGGTGGAATCTGCCATCTGCGCTGCTACTCGGCCTCTTCGGTATCCTTCGCATCGTCGGGCTCAACGGACTCAACGGGCACCGAAGTCACGTTGTCCTCGACCGAATCGACGATGTCGCGCACATGGGCCAGGAAGGCCGTGCGCTCGGGGGCGGTCATAACGCGGACGCGGGCAAGTATGAGCTCGTCGAGCACGCGCTGGGCCGCGGTCTCGCCCTGCATGCCCAAGCGCTCGGTCAGATCGGAGATGGTACCGCCGGCCTGCTCGAACATGTCGGACACGCTGCGGGCGATATCGGGGGTGGCGGTGTCCTTGCGGACCTGCTCGCCCTTGGTGTTAAGGTCGTCGAGGACCTTCTTGCCGCCTTCGACAGCAACGGCGGCAGCGCCAAAGCCCACGTTAATGGCGCCGTTAACAAGCTGATCGAGTTTCATAACCATGGTTGTCTCCAATCACAAACAACTGCATTGGCGTTCTTGTACCCAAGATTGAGCGAAAGCGACAAAGCGTTTTAGCGCTATTCGATCGACGGGAAATCCCTACCTCACGTTGTCGTTCATCGCGAAGGAGTTCTTCATGGCACAGCTCGTGGTGTAGAGCACCTTGCCCAACAGGGCATCGGTCTCCACGCGCACGAGCTCGGCAAAGGCCTCGTTGGCGCGTGCAAGCTCGGCAGGCACCTCGACCTCAGGCAGAGCGGCTACGGCAGCATCGACGTCATGGATCTGCTTGTGGCCCATGCCACCGACCTTCTCCTGGTAGTCCTCCACAGCGCGGCCGCACTCATGGAAACGGACGTCAGCCAGGGCGCCGATCAGGCGGTTGGCCCAGTAGAAGTTTTCGGACGTCACGCGAGCCTGCGTGTCGGCATAGTACTCGGGCATGGTCTCGACGTTGGCGTACAGCGGAACCAGCGCGTTAAACGAGTTGGAACCAAAGGCCATCCACTGCACGGCGCGATACGCCGGCTGCGCATAGGGGCGCAGCTGCAGCACGGCGAGCTGGCTGTTGCGGTTGATGCCGATGGGGCGATATGCGCCACGCGTAGCGGGCGTGCCCTTGCTACCGTAGCAATCGTACTCCGTGCCCTGGTAGTGGCTCGAGAGTACGTACTTGATGTCCTCGATGGTCACCTTGCGCTCGGGCACGCGGCTCCAGGGGATATCGTCGCTCTCGGGCGTGTAGTCGGCGTCGGGGCCATCCCACACGTCGCTGGGGTTGAGACAGCGCTGCATGTACCACGCGCGCGGCGTGTTGTAGACGTGGTCGCTGTCGCTGTGCGAGCCAAAGGCCTCGCGCGGGTTAAAGACCGCAGCCGGGCCGTCGCCCTCGACGCCCAGCGTCAGGTCCAGATGCCACTTGGCCATCCAGGCGCGCAAGTCGGCGGAGCACATGTGGTCGGCCTGGGCGCCCTCGGCGTCATCCAGGTCAAAGCTGTCGATACCCAGCTGGTTGGGCATGGTCACATAGGCGTCGTCAGGCACGCGCTTGGCAATCCAGTGGTGACCGCCGATGGTCTCGAGCCACCAGATCTCGTCCACGTCGCTAAAGGCGATGCCGTTGTTCTCGTAAGTGCCGTAGCGCTCGAGCAGGTCGCCCAGGATGCGCACGCCGTCGCGGGCGGACTTGGCATACGGCAGCACCAGGGTCACCATGTCCTCCTCGCCCAGGCCACCGGGCCGTGCCGGGACGTATCCGTCCTCGCCTTCGTTGCCCTTGGCGGGTACGTAGTCGACGAGCGGGTCGGCGCCGCGGACGCGCTCGTTGGTGGTGAGCGTCTCGGTTGCGGACATGCCAACATTGAGCTCGTTGAAGCCCGCCTCGGCCCAAATGCCGTGGCCCGGGACAACATCGGGGACGCTCGTGTAGCGCATGGGGTTATCGGGCAGCTCAACGGTCAGGTGACTCAGGACGCTCGTGTAGACGCGCGGCTGCTCGTCGGGATGCACCACGCGCATACGCTTGGGCTCAAACACCCCGTTGGACGAGTCCTCGTTACGCGCGACAAGCGTCGACCCGTCGTAGCTCGCGTTCTTACCGACCAGAATCGTTGTGCACGGCATGCGCATCCTCCTTGAGCGAAGAAATCAAACGGCAACAGTGTATCGCTTCGGAGCAGAAAGGGCGAAACCACGGCCTCGGCAGCCCCCCGTGGTCAAAAAATGCCAAATATGAGTACTGTCACCAATTTAGTGGCAGCAAATTTCTCTGTAACGAGTGCCGAAAATCCCCATTTGCCCAAAAGCAAGACAACGTTATTCCCCATAAGTTCAATAAAATAGGCTTCCTAACGATAATGGATACCGTTAGGAAGCCAAAAAGACGTAAGACATATGTGACTATCTTGGAAACAGTACTCATATTTGGCATTGTTTGACCACGTGGTATATAGCTAACCCCTCAAACAGCTTCAAAACGCCTATTTCGATGCGCGCTCGGCCGCTTCGATCACGTGTTTGGCGAGAATCGCCGTTGTCACGGCGCCCACGCCGCCCGGCACGGGTGTGATGGCGCCAACGATCGGTTCCGCAGCATCAAAATCCACGTCGCCGACCAGTTTTCCGGCAGCCTCGTCCCAATTAATGCCAACATCGATGATCGTCTGGCCCTCGCGAACCGCATCCGCGCCAATCGTGCGCGCGCGTCCAACCGCGGCAACAACAATGTCGGCAGAACAGCACTCGGCAGCTAGGTCACGCGTATGCGTATGGCACGTCGTCACCGTGGCATTGCGAGCCGTAAGCATGGCGGCAACGGGACGGCCAATTACCAGCGAGCGACCAACAACGGCAACTTTAGCTCCATCCAGTTCAACGCCGTAATGGTCCAGCAACGCCAACACGGCTTCTGCCGTGCAGGGAGCAAAGCCCTCGCCTCGCCCCGAAAGCGTGGTGAGCAGCGAGGCCGGCGTCATGGAGTCGACGTCCTTGGCGGGATCGAGTGCCGCGGCAACTGTATCCTCCTCAAGCCCAGCGGGCAACGGACGAAACATCAGGCATCCGTGAACAGCGGGGTCGGCATTGATGCCCTCGATAGCCGCCAGCAGCTCATCCTGCGAAACATCGGCAGGCAGCAACACGCGACGAGCTTCGATGCCCACCTTTTCGCAGCGTTTGAGTGCACCGCGCTCGTAGGACAGGTCGTCCTCGCGCTCGCCCACGCGAACGATGGCCAGCGTCGGCACAACGCCGCGCTCACGCAAAGCCGCGCAGCGAGCAGCGAGCTCCTCAGTCAACGCGCGGGCGACGGGAGCACCCTTCAATAGCTCGGCCATGGCTATCCCCTCTTCCTTGCGGC
>CABQZS010000080.1 GCA_902468695.1 uncultured Collinsella sp. | reverse complement strand
CTCCTCGGCATCGCCCGCGTCGGCGGCGGCGCGGTGGGCCTTGTTGACGTTAAAGACCTCGTCGTGCTTGCGCCACGGACCGACGGACTCGCCAAAGCTCATCTTAAGGCCGGCGATAAAGCCGCCGAGCCAGCCGATCGGCGCAAACTGCACCAGCGGGAACAGCGAGAACACCCAGGTCAGCAGGACGACTGCCGCCGCTCCTGCAAAGTTGGCAATCCAGTAGTCGCGCTTGGTGATGACGCGCTTTTCGCAAGCCCACTGGCCACACAAAAAACCGATGTAGATCGCAAAGAGAAAGAGCACCAGCGCAAGCACCACGAACGTCCAGCTCATGGGCGCTACTCCTCGTGATGATGGCCGCAGCAGCACTCGTGGCCGTCGTCATGGTCGTGGCCGCCGCAGCACTCGTGGTCCTCGCCATGGTGGTGGCCGCAACCGCACTCGTGGTCGTCGCCATGCTCACCGCAACCGCAGCCGTCCTCGTGAGCGCCATGCTCCTCGGGACGATACTGCGACCAGTCCAGACCGGCGGCGATGGCGTCGGCCTCCTCCTTGTAGAGGACCGTGATGGCCTGGGTGCCCAGCTTGGCGCCACCAATGGCGTCGAGCATGTCGTAGAGCGTAAAGGCCACGTCGGCACCGGGCAGGGCGAGCTCACGATCGTCGGCGTAAGCGAGCGCTAGGCGCAGGTCCTTAATGAAGTGCTCGACCATAAAGCCGGGCTTGTAGTCGCCGTCGAGCGCCTTGGGCGCCAGGCTCTCCATGGCGCCGGACTTGCCGGTACCGCCCAGGATCATCTGTCGAGTCTTCTCCAGATCAAGGCCGCTCAGCTCGGCAAATGCCATGGCGTCTGCCATGCCGACCATGCAGGCGCCCAGCGACACCTGGTTGGCGAGCTTGGCAGCCTGGCCCTTGCCGGCGCCATCGAAGCAGCAAATGTTGGCCGCAAAGGTGGAAAGGATATCGCGAACCGGAGCGATATCGTTCTCGGTAGCGCCCACGATAGCCGTGAGCGTGCCGGCGATGGCGCCCGACTCGCCGCCGGTGACGGGGCAGTCAAACGCCATACGACCAGAAACCTGAGCGGCCTCGGCAATGTCACGGGCGAGCTCGGGCGAGCTCGTGGTGAGGTCGATCAAGACCGCGCCAGGCTTGGTGCACGCGAGCAGGCCGTCGCCCGCCAGGTAGAGTTCCTCGACCTCGGAGGGATAGCCCACCATGGTAAAGACGACATCGGCGTTAGCCACAGCATCGGCCGGCGTATCGGCCCAGGCGGCACCGCGCTCGATAAGCGCGGCAGCCTTGGACTTGGTGCGGTTGTTGACCGTGACGGGATAGCCGGCGTCCAGGATGTGGCCGGCGATGGGGGCACCCATGATTCCGGTGCCGATGAATGCGACGGAGAGCTTGTTTGCCATGAAACCTTTCCTTTTGGGTTGGGTGTTGTTACCAGGTTAAATACTCGGTGCCAGCGTTTCGGCCGTGACTTGAGGGCGCTTGCAGCCGCAGCGCCTGTCTACTCGCCACGCACGCGGCGCGCGATGCGGTCGGAAAGCGAGGCTTTCTCGGCACGGTTCTTGCCCCAAAACGCGCAGGCCACCATGCCGGGGCCCACGTGCGAGCCAATGGTGGGACCCACGGAGCTGCGAATGATCGTGACGTCGGCGCAGCCCTCCTCCTTGCGGATGGCGGCCTCGAGCCAGTCGCCGTCCTTTTCGGCATCGGCCGTCATGATGGCGATGGGCATGGTGCGGTCGGGCACGTAGTTCTCGCGGAACGACTTGAGGATGGACTTGAGCGCCTTCTTGCGGCCGCGGTTGACGCCGATCAGCGACAGCGAGCCGGCCAGGTCGTAGGAGAGCTCGGGTTTGACGTCGAGCTTTGCCGTGAGCTGTGCCGCCGCGGGCGGAATGCGGCCGCCGGCAGCCAGCGCGTCAAAGCTCTCGAGCGTAAAGTAGCCGTGGACGTAGGTCTTTGCCTCGTTTGCCCAATCGACCAGCTGCTTGGCGGTCAGTCCCGCCGAGCGCTGACGGACAGCCTCGAGCGCCAAGAGCGCGCCGGTCGCACAGGGTAGAGCGTTGTCGACCACGTAGAGCTCAAAGTTGGGATACTCGGCGCGCACGGCGTCCGCCGCCTGGCACGCGGAGTTGTAGCTCGACGACAGCGCCGAGGTAAAGCACAGGTAGACCGTGGGCGTGCCCTCCTTGGCACACTCGGTAAAGAACTCGATATAGCGACCGAGCGACACGGCGGAGGTAGACACGCGAGCGCCGGCGCGCATGCGGTCGTAGAACTCCTTGGGTGTGATGCTCGACCAGATGTCATCCGTGCGCTCCTCGCCATCGATAATGAAGGGGAAACCCAGGATATCGACATCGAGGTTCGCGGCGACCTCGGGGCTAAAGTCGCAGCAGGTATCGACGACGATGCGGCAGCGGTCAGAATGGCCGGTAGATGCAGCCTTGTCCATCAAAGCGACTCCTTACGTAAAAAGGCGGCCACCCGCATGGGATGGCCGCCAACCGTTAACTCATGCAAGTTAACGTATTTTACTCGTCAAGTGTTTCGATACGGGGCTTGATGATGCCATATCCACCATTCTTACGGTGATACACCACATTGATAAGGCCGGTCGTCGCGTTCTCGAACACGTAGAAGTCGTGACCGAGCAGATCGGTCTGTACCAGCGCCTGCTCCTCAGTCATCGGGGTGACGTCGATGACCTTCTCGCGGACGAGCAGGTCGTCCTCCTCCTCGGGCAGCAGCAGGTCGGCCAGATCCTCGACGCGCTCGACCGGCGCGACATCCGCGGCGCTGGCACCGCCCTGGCGGTTGTCCACGACCTTGGTCTTGAACTTGCGCAGCTGGCGGGTGACCTTATCGGCGGAGAGGTCGATGGCGGCGTACATATCTGCACCGTGCTCGGCAACGCGAATCACCGAACCGCGGGCACGAACCGTAACCTCGACGATTGCCGGGTTGGGGTTCGAGGGGTTCTTCTCATAGCGAAGTACAACGTCGACCGTCATGGGCTCGATATCGAAAACCTTGAGCGCCTCGCCGATCTTCTCATCCACATGCGCACGCAGAGCATCGGTTACCGTCGTCTTGCGTCCAGAAACCTTGATATCCATACGTGGCTCCAATCTGCCTCGGGGACTTACTGTACTGGCTATGTACCCATTGCCGTGCATTTAATCACGCGGATTCCTAAAGACCCGAATAACGATTGCTTGATACCGCATACCGAAGTCTCGCACTTTTCTGTGGCAAAGTGCGCTATAGGAGGGAGCCGACAGATTTGTATTTGGTCCCGAAAATTGCCTTTGACCTGCTGGTTTTATAGGGATGAAAAAGCCGGGCTCCCCTATTGGGGAAGCCCGGCAGTGCGTGTTGAAACCGTGAAGAGGTGTCCTTTCCAACGTATAGGAGACACCACCCCTAGCAATAACTAGCTATTGAGTTTGTTAATGTCGTCGTCGGTGATGGTGCCTTCCTGGTCGGACGATTTGTCCTCGGAGGATGCGGTCTCATTGTTGGAATCGGAAGACTCGCTGCCGGAGGACGTGGTCTCACTGGACTCAGAGTCGCCCGGTTGCACGTTAGCGCCCGAAACCGTCTTAGTGGTGAGGTCGTAGGGCATCCTGCCATACCAGACGCAGTGGACTGCCTCGAGCGTACCGTCGACCGTAATGTCGTCGAGGGCATCGCTCACGGCACGGCACAGTTCGTCATTGGACGAGAGGCCCGCAACACCAAGCGTCGAGGGCGCCTCGAGCGCACCGACATAGGAGACCTCGCTCATCAGGCGTGCAAGATAGCCGCCGGCTGTGGAGTCGCAGATCACAAAGTCGACCTCGCCGGACTCGAGCGCCTCAAAGCACTCGTTGATGTTGGAGTAGGTCTTTTGGTTGGCGGTGATGCTCTGCTTGGCGAGTGCCTCCTGCGAGGCCGAGGACATCTGAACGCCCAGGGTGGACGTGTTAAGGATATCGGTGGAAACGTTTAGCGACCCACCATCGCTAGTTTTACCGAACACGGAAGTGGCATCGTACAGGCAGGTGCCGAGCGAGCTAATGTCCCCGTCCGTGGAGTTAATCTCGCCGATAAAGATATCGGCCTTTTTGTCGCCGAGCGCGGAACCTGCCGAGGACGCATCGACAAAGGCGACCTTAAGGCCCATGCGGCTTGCGAGGGCGCGGGCAGCGTCGACTGCATACCCCGTAAGCTCGCCGTCAGCGCCCTGCATCGCCTGCGGCGCATCGGAAGTATCGAGGGCGACCGTCAGGGTTCCGGGAGTGACCAGGGCATCGTCCGACACCGCCGGCGTGACGGTCTCGTGCTCGATCTGGTCGATCGTAGGAGTCGTGAACGTAGACAGCGGGTTGAACGCGCATCCGCTCAGGCCCAAAACGGCAATGACCGCTGCGGTCCCAGCACCTAACCGAGCCGCGTGCATCAAGCTGCCCCTCACCATGTCCACTACCCTGCCTTCTGTGTCGTATACGATCCGTGCGTTGCGCGGAATATCAGGTTGTTCCCACCAGCTGACCTGGTATTTGACCCCACACTTGCGCACCGGGGTGTTTGCTCGGGAGGCCGCAGCCACCTTCACGACTGACCCGCTCGCCCGCGAGGCGGTATTGCCCCAAAGAAAGTAGAACGGACGGTGCGGCTTACATCTAGGACGCGCCATGATCGCGCCGCGCGCACGCGGTCGCTTACGTGGATCCCTTTGACCGCGTCTGTCTTGGACTAGGACGGGCATTTCGTCCGTCCGCAACCACAGCCTGGTAGGAACGAAGCGCATTATAGCTAAGTTCAAGCTAAAGTTTAAGGTTAAGGGCGTCATTCGCATCGCGAGTACAGATTTCGCAGGTCGAAGCGGGCCGTTCGTGGCCCCGTGAAGCCCGGAGCTCCCCTACGGGGAGCTCCGGGGCACCCGTCTCAAGGTGCCGTGTGCAAAAAACGGCAAATATGAGTACTGTTACCAATTTAGTAACAGCGTTTTTCCGTCCCACGGGCCCTTTTTGAGTTCCGCACAGCCTGCTTGGCGCCAAGATATTCCACATTCGTTTATTATTTCTTCAATGAATCCAAATTTTCGGCCCGAGTTTCTTTGTTTTTACTGCCACTAATCTAGTAACAGTACTCATATTTGCCGTTTTTTGCACAGGGCATATAAACAGACCTCCCTATAAAGCCATAGTTTTATGCCGGCTTGAGCCCAAAGCACGCTCGGAGCGTATTCAGCAGAGTGTCTTGCCTCTTTCGACGCGCCTCTACGCGATTCTGATATCGCTTACCCATACGTTGGTAAATGCGCCATGCGAGCGCTTCCATCGCTTCCATGTCGCAGAGCATTTCGTTGTTGACCGTCGCGACCTCGATTCCCATAGTAATCAAGCCCGTGTTGCGTTTTTCATCATGGACACGTCCCCTCCGGGAGGAATGACCCAGCTCACCGTTGTATTCAAGGTCAAACCGGGCTGCCTCCTGATATGCATCGCAAACTGCATGGGGCATCCCCGAGATTGCCTGTGCGCGGTCATCGAACTCGATCTTGTAGTCGGTCTTAAAGGGACCGCAGGCAAATCCGCCATAGGAAAACGGAAGCGAAAACATGGCAAGCATGATGCACTCCATGGGTGAGCGCAGGTTTTCCGACAGATAGGGACACAGCCGCCGCAGTTGTTTGGCCGCACTCCCCTTGCATGCCGCGAGGTAATCTGTCAGGCGATCGGGCGTCAACACCGGCTCGACTTCAAAGTAGCCCACGTCTGCCGGTTGGTCCTTGTCCTTTGCAAGTCTATTCGCAACAGGCGAGGTATAGGGAGGTAGATACTTCCCGCGATCGCTTAGTGAAATCTTGGAACACAGTTCCTGGGCCAGGGCAAACGCCTGGATACAGCCGACCTCGCGGGCGACGGCAACACAAAGGGCCTCGGGAGATAGGCTGTACACCCCCGGTTCCACCTCTAGAATCGAGCCGGCAGGCAACCCGGAACACACGGACCAGCCCACACCAGGCATGCGTCGGCGCTGCGCCGCAGATCCCACCAGCAAGCACAGATCTTCTTGCACCTCGCCGCTTTTGACTCCAATTCGCACCAGGTCGGGAAGATAGATATCCTCGGTCGAAGGCGATGACGTACACAGCACGCGGCACTCCTCCTCGGGCTCAAGGTCCTTCCAGCCGATGTAGCCCATCTGCCGGCGCTCGGCTCGAATCATACGCAACGCCGAGGCGCCTGTTAGGATTATGGAGGCCGCTAGCTGTTCGCCTGTCGGCTCGTTGCATCGCTCAATCTTTACCGCCACACGAATCACCCCTACCAAACGCGTGCGATAGCGAGGCCATCAACGACCGCGGCACCGGCGCGCTTGAGTTCCGCCGAAGCCGCTGCCATCGTCGCACCCGTGGTGATAACGTCGTCGATAAGCAGTAGGCGGCGGCCCCGCACGTCCTCAACGGTCTCGTACATGCCTCGGGCGCGTTCCCGGCGTTCTTCACGACCGAGTTCACGCTGGTCGCCATGGCCGTACTTAACGAGGGCGTCGAGCAGCGGAACACCAGACAGCTCGCAAAATGGGCGCGCGATGGCTTCCATATGATCGAAACCGCGTCGCCGAAACGCCGCCGCCGTCGCGGGCACAAACACCACGGCATCGGCGCCGGACAACACACCGCCGTAGCGTTCTGGTGCCGCGACCTGGGCATGTAAGGCGGTGTCGTATAGCAGCTCTGCCAGATACGGCGCCAGACGTCGCTCGCCCGCGTCTTTGTACGCTTTAATGATCCGCGGCAGCGGATGCGTGTAAACGGCACATGCCAGGCACCGGTCGAGCGCTTCGGCCATCGCCGAAGACGCACCCTCGACCGAGCACTCGGTGCACAGCAAGTCTCCAAACGGGGCTCCGCATCGGGTGCAGCTATAACGTGGGTCAATGAGCGCGAGCGCGGCCAGGCAGTCTTGGCAAATAAGCGCGCCGGCGCGCTCGCAGCCAGCACATCGCGTGGGCGACAACGCCTCAAGCGCCTCGTGCGCCGCCTGCTCGGCAAACGGTAACAATTCGTCCGCAAACGGTAGGATGCCAGCACCTTGCAGGCATCCCAACACATCCAAATGTCTCTTCACGACACAACCCTCCCTACGCTTGAACTGCACCCCAAAACTTGGACGGCTTAAATAAGAACTACGCCGCAAGGGACTGTCTCCGGAACTCCTCCGGGGTCAGTCCCT
>CABQZS010000079.1 GCA_902468695.1 uncultured Collinsella sp. | reverse complement strand
TTCGAACCCCAGATGCCCTTTTGGGGCATACTCGCTTAGCAGGCGAGCACCTTCGGCCTCTCGGTCAGCTCTCCGTAACAGCCGTTCTATAGTAACCAAACAGCCGAAGTTGGGCAAGGGGAATTTTGAGGCGTTTCCTCTTTTACCTCTCTTTTACCAGTAAACGTCTCAGTCAATCATCTCAACCTGTAACATCTGCAGGCCGTAATCCCCTCCAGATGTTACAGATTGAGACAAAGATACAAGGACGGCCCCAGCGACAGCGCGGACAGCCCATTCTTTATTAGTCCTCTCGAACGGTCTCCAACAGATAATCGCGCATGTACGGAATTGCAAACGAAACGCGGCCATAGCCCGCGGGCTCAATCAACCCCGCATCGATTAGACGCTTGCGATATGACCCAACTTTGTTCGCCGACAAACCCATCTTCTTGGCGATATCGCCGTTGGCGATATCGACGCCCTCGCATTGAGCCATCGCCGCGAGATACTGAAACTGCCGTTCCGACACCCTGCGCAGCGCTGGGGCAATCACCATAGCATTAAAGCTATCAAGAGCCGCCTGGATACCCTTACGAGCCGCCTCTTCGCTCACGCTCTCCGCCCCACTGCGCGCAGCAACCTGCCAAGCGTAATATCCGACCAGCTGGACCATAAAGGGATAGCCTGCCGAAGCTTTTGTTAATAGCTCAGCGGCACCTTTGTCGAGCTCCTTGCCCGCTCGTCTCATCGTATCCTCAAACGATCCGCCAACTTCAAAATCGGAAAGCCGAGTAAGTTCAACATGTTTGGCTCGCTGAAGGAACGTCAACGTATCATCCACCACCACGCCATCTACCGATGTCGGCAGCCCGGCGAAAGCGAAAGCGACATTCGCTCCTTGGCGGATCAAGAGCTGCATCTCATTGCCTAGCTCGCGCATTTCCTCAGTTGAAGCATCCTGGATCTCGTCGAGCGTAATGAGCAGACCACCGCGCTTCGCAGCATCGTACATCGCCTCGCCCAGATGAGAGGCCGACTTCGACATCTCCATGGAGCCAAGGCTGACCCCTAAAATCGATGGGGAAATCGAGATTGATTCAAGACGAACGTTTCGCTGCAGAGCCTCGAGGATTCTATTGCAAAAACCAGCATTGGAGGCAACGTCAACGACCTCGAATCCTTTTTTGCGTGCAAGGTCACCCAATGCATTAAGGAGCACCGTTTTACCTGTGCCTCGGACGCCCGAGATGCGCATGAGTCGATCGGGGGCACCAGGACCATTCTCAAGAGCCTCGGCAAAGTCATCCAAAACAGTGTCCCGTCCGATAAGCTCAGGCGGATTCATGCCCGCCGTTGGCTTAAAGGGGTTGACAGCTTTCGTCATTCTGCCCTCCTCTGCTAGTTTTAACAACTTTAACAAAGTTTAGCAACTTTAGCAGAGTTTAACAGTTTTAGCAGGCTCGGCGGCTTTATGCCTTACCGATCCTGCCGGGTCCTCCCGCCCGCGCCGATACAAATAGCGCGGTGCGGCCCCTCTATATCGCCCCTACCCCAGCGAGCGGTTGAGGGAGCCGAGCTCGTCGTTGCCCATGGTGCGCCACATTTGGAAGATGCAACCGCGTGCCAGGAAAAAGAAGCCGTTGTCGACCAGTTGAACAGCGGCATCTGCCAGCTGATTCGTCACGGCGGACACTGGCGGCAGCTCGAGTCCAGCCTTGCGGATGGTCTCGACCGCTTCCTCGAACGTCGGAGGCTCGCTGACGCCCATCTCGTTCATAAGGCCCTGCATTTCTTCCAGCGCGCTGCTGCCCGATTCCTCACCGCGCGGCACCAGACGGTAACAAGCCAGCGCCAGGTCGAGCTGATCGCAATTCCAATAGGCAAACGCCAAGCGATAGAACAGGTAGCCGATTGCAGAACGATCGCTGGCAATACGTAGGCCGTGGCGCGCCACCTCGATAATCTCGTCAAAGCGCTCCAGACGCGCAAGCACGTTGATGAGCGCAAAGTGCGATTGCATGGACGAGCGCGCCAGATCGTAAAGATGGCGCACCTCGGGCAGCGCTCGTTCAAAGTCCTCTTGCTCGGCGTAAAAGCTGCAGATCTCGTGCTGGGCAAAGTACAGTGCATCGGGCGCACGAAGGATTCGCACAGAGCGGTCTTCTTCCAACACCGGTAGCACCATGCGCACCAGCTGGTTATCGCAAAACTGCGTTTGAACCGGGCTTGTCGCCAAAAGCTCGGCGACGGCGCACTTAGCCTCCAACTCCTCGACAAGACGGGAAAAGCCTTCAAAAGCACCTGTACGGTCGACTTTTGCCTGCTCGCGCAATTCAACAACACGGGCCACGTATGGGTCGTCGTCCTCTTCCATGACCTCCAGCTCGTCAGCCGTATCGGCAAGCAGCAGATCGCGCAGCGCCGGCGGCAGCGTGCGATGGTCATCGCGCGGACGAGCATGAACCTCCGCAGGCTCAATCGTCTCCGGAGCGGTTGACTCATACGCCTCAAGCACACGCTTGCACGGCATATCGTCCATGTCCATGCTCTCAAGATCCTTGGCGACAGGAACGCAATCGGCCAGATAGGCCGCGCGCCCAAAGAAATACGTTGCAACAACGCGCTCGCCCTGCTCACTGTCGGGAGCAGCAATCTGCACATAGCAGCGCGTGATGCAGGTGCCCGCGGCAAAACACGCTGCCGCAAGCGTGAGTGCCACGCGCGCATCGTGCTCCGCGGCCCAGATCGCGCGCGTGTCCTCGTCCAGCTCGCGCCAGGCGTCATCCTGAGCGTCGTATTCACGTTGCGGCATGGCATCAACGACAGACTGCCCAAACCGAACGAGCATAATCCCCTCGGCAACGTTTGCCCGATAGGTATAGTCGAGCCGCGTGACCACGTTGAGCGCCTCAACGATTCGCGCAAAACGCGTGCGCACGTCCCACTCGCCGCCCGGCTGGCACGCAACCGTTCCCGGCTTTGCCCACGGGTTATCGCTCGAGGCCGTATCGAGCAGTCGGGGAACATCGTTGGTCGTCTTGGCGATATGCCACGCATCAAAGAGCGCGCAGCCCTCAAGGCTCGGCGAGGATGCCGCAGGGACCAATCCGGCCCCGATGCGCTCAAGGATGCCGGAAAGGCGGTTGAGACGGCACTCTATTGCAAGCAGCATGTCAATCTCGTCCTGGTCCAGCAGGCTGCGATCAAAATTGAGATAGAAAAGCTTTGAGCGATCAATGCGAGCCAAGCTCATTTCGGACTTGGCGGCAATGGTGCGCAGACGGGGCAAGTCAATTTCGCTCATAAGGGCGGCGGCATAACGCTCGATACCGCTCGGATTCTCGGCATGGTCAACGCGGTAAAGCAGCGTCTCGATAGCATCGGGGAGCGGTGCCGTGTTAAAGCCCAAAAACACCTCGACCGGCTCGGGCAACTTTACGAGCTTGATCTTGTCGACAACGTTTTGCATACCCTCGTCGAGTCCGCCGGCGTCCGCCGTGTTCACAATAGCGCTTTCGGAGTTGGCAAATATCACGTAGCGCAAGAACATCGAGGCCATGAACTCACCGTAAGGAAGGGCGCGGGTCGAATTCCATGTCTCGTGGTCGGACTGCTCGCGCATGGGGCCTTCGGGAGAGCCGGCAGTTTGCGCACACGCGCGCATTGCACCGTTGGCTTCCCTTACCATAATCTCACCAATACTGGAATCCGACTCGTCAAGGATCAGTTCCATGTCGGGATCGTTGGGCAGCGGAGCCTCGCTGACGGGGCGGTCCACCTTGTACACCTCACCCGAAACGCTTACGTAGCCCAAAAGCGACACATGACTTTTGCCAACGAACTCGACGACATAACAAGATTCATGCTGATCCTCGCCAAAGAGTTTCCAGACCACGCCATATGAGCGTCCCGCAGGCTGCTCGGGCATCGCCGGAAAGCGCTTCTTGGGATCGAGAAACCTGAGCTTGTATGTCGGACGCTCTGCCACGAAGTATCACCCTGATCGGTCGCTGAGAGAAGGAGTGGTCGCGAATGGGCCGCGACACCTACTCGGAATCTTACACGAGTCGACAGGAAATAGTCCGCTTTACGCCCGCGCCTCGACCGAGGTTCGAATCCATGCAGTGCTTACGTAAAAGAAAAGCCCCCGTTGCCGGGAGCTTTAATCTCAAATGGTGCGGCGTATAGGATTCGAACCTATGACGTTCTGATTCGTAGTCAGACCCTCTATCCAGCTGAGGTAACGCCGCGACTTGTTGATTATTATGCACATGGGCTGAATAAAGGTCAAGCAATTTTTCGAAAAAAGTTATCAAATTTGATTTTTACTCATTTTGACCACCTGATGCGATCTTCGACGCATCGCGATATAAGAAAAGCCCCCGTTGCCGGGAGCTTTAAAATCAATTGGTGCGGCGTATAGGATTCGAACCTATGACGTTCTGATTCGTAGTCAGACCCTCTATCCAGCTGAGGTAACGCCGCAACGCACGGATTATTATGCACGTGACCCCTCGATGGGTCAAGCGACAATTTGGAAAAATTTTACGAAGTGATGATTAAGACGCTCGCGCCTCGACCGAGGTTCGAATCCATGCAGTGCCGACGTAAAAGAAAAGCCCCCGTTACCGGAGGCTTCAAGTTCGATTGGTGCGGCGTATAGGATTCCGCGCATCCGCTTCGCGGATCCGCACCAGCTTCGCCCGCCTGCCGGCGCGCTCGCCCGCGGGCTAAAAACGCTCCGCGTTTTCTTGACGCCCGCGCCTCGACCAAGGTTCGAATCCATGCGGTGTTGCCATAAAAGAAAAGCCCCCGTTGCCGGAGGCTTTCAATTTCAATTGGTGCGGCGTATAGGATTCGAACCTATGACGTTCTGATTCGTAGTCAGACCCTCTATCCAGCTGAGGTAACGCCGCAGCGCAAGACATATAAAACCACTTTAGCTTATTGGAGTCAAGCACAATCTCAAACTTTTTTGTGGAACGCAGTTTTGTCATGCTGCTCCGCATATGCCGCTGTTCCCCGTACGATCGATTGGCTTTTCGATCACGTCGAACTTGGCATCAAGTTCCCTCAGGAGCGATCTCACCCGCTGGGCACAATCATAATCGGCAAACGAGATGCTCAGCATGCGCGCGACCTGGTTGGAAGTCCCAACTCCATAGAAGTGCTCCAGCGCCACAAGCCCCTCGTGCGCCACAAACGTCTCGACCACATGCGGCGACTCCTCGTAGCACCATTGCGTCAACGGTCCCTCACTCGTCTGCCGAACCACCAGGCCGCCCATGCCAGACGGCTCACACGTTACAAGCAGGTACTCCCCGCCCTCGTCGCTCTCAAACAAAACCACCCGATCATCAAACAGCTCCATCGCATCCCCTTTCTCTCGCTCTTATTTAGCAAAAGCATAGCAGGTAGATGGCTGTATACAGAACAGTTGTTCGTGTGTTTTCTATTGAGCTGTCCGCACGGCATGATATGGACCTGCGCACGAAATAGGGCGCCCCCGAAGGAGCGCCCTTGCATATCCCCTATGCAGCCAAGTTACGCGACCGGCTCAATCTTCTCGAGACCGCCCATGTAAGGACGCAGAACCTCGGGGATCGTGATGGTGCCGTCGGCGTTCTGGTAGTTCTCCAGAATGGCAGCCATGGTACGACCAGCCGGCAGGCCGGAACCGTTAAGGGTGTGCAGGTAACGCGAGCCCTTGAAGTTCTCGGGGTCGCGGTACTTGATGTTGGCGCGACGGGCCTGGAAGTCGCCGCAGTTGGAACAGGAGCTGATCTCCTTGTAGGCGTTGTAGCTCGGCAGCCAGACCTCGACGTCGTAGGTCTGACGGGCAGAGAAGCCCAAGTCGCCGGTGCACAGGCTAATCACACGATACGGAAGACCCAGCTGCTGCAGCAGGTACTCGGCCTCGGCGGTCATGCTCTCGAGCTCCTCGTCGGACTCCTCCGGCTTAGCGAACTTGACCATCTCGACCTTGTCGAACTCGTGCTGACGGATGATGCCGCGGGTGTCGCGACCGGCGGAACCGGCCTCCTCGCGGAAGCAGGGGGTGAAGGCGGTGTAGCGGCGCGGCAGGGTGTCGGCGTCGAGGACCTCGCCGGCGTGCAGGTTGGTAAGCACGACCTCGGCGGTGGGAATCAGGAAGTTGTCGCCCGAGACGTGATAGGCGTCGTCCTCGAACTTGGGCAGCTGACCCGTGCCAAACATGGT